>NZ_JBOGBT010000095.1:0-131866 GCF_051656365.1 Silvania sp.
AAATGGCACCGCTCGGTCGTGGCGAACTGGCACACGGCATTTGACGGACGTTTCCCGTTTGCTGTCAGCAACAGTGATGCATCTTTGCCAATGCTGGCTGAATTTGTGCGCAAGGACAGCGGACGTATTGAGCGCTTCCTGGCGACGGAACTCAGCGGTGTGCTGCATAAAGAGGGCAGCCAGTGGGTACCGGATAAAGTTAACAGCCAGGGCCTGAGCTTTAACCCGGCCTTCCTGCGGGCCATTAACCAGCTGAGTCAGCTGTCAGATATCCTGTTTACCGACGGCAGTCAGGGCATCAATTTCGAACTGCAGGCCCGTCCTGTAACGCAGGTGGTGGAAACGCAACTGACCATTGATGGACAAAAGTTGCACTACTTTAACCAGATGGCTGACTGGCAGTCCTTCCGCTGGCCGGGGGATACTTACAAGCCAGGGACCATGCTGAGCTGGAGCACCGTTAATGCCGGAGCACGTCTGTTCGGGGACTACAGCGGAACCTGGGGCTTCATTCGCTGGCTGGAGCAGGGTAAACGTCAGCAGCTTGATAGCAGCCAGTGGATGATAAGCTTCACCGCGCCTGATGGTCGAACCCTGCAGTGGGTGCTGCGCTCACAACTGGGCAGTGGTCCACTGGCGTTACTGGCATTACGTGGCTTCACGCTGCCGGATCAGATATTCAACGTCGACAGCACGGCTATGGCTCAGGTGCTGATGGCCAACAGGGGAAACAGTGACATGGACGGGGAGTGGAGATGATGAAATATCCAGTCGTAGTGAAAGTCTTAGAGTGAGTATGTCGTCTGGGCTGTCAGTAATTAAATTGAGCCCCAGAATTCTGGAGCTCCAGGGTGTTAGCGAACGACGTTGCCGTGCTGCACGCAGCGACCGTCGTTGCAGCTCACGGCATCCACTCGCGCTGCGCGGTGGTTTCTTGCCTGGGCGGTTACCGTAGCGGCAGCCACCGGGTGGGCGGAATTCGCCACCACGGCAGCGCGTTCTACCGGGTGAAAGACAACCCCGGCAATGGCTGAGCACGGGGCGATTAAGGCCATAACAATCAGGAATCTCTTCATTTACTTTCTCCGATGATTTTTCTGGAACCTGCTGGTGGGCGGGAGAGTAGCGAAAAGAGAGACTTAGGATCGTAGCCGGGAATGCTATTGGCTGAAAATGGCGGGATAACGCGCTCGGGATTTGTCCCCTGCAGGAATCGAACCTGCAACTAGCCCTTAGGAGGGGCTCGTTATATCCATTTAACTAAGGGGACGAAGCGGCACGAGTATAACGCCATTTATACAGGGCGTTAAGCGCATCGCCGCCTGATTGCTTAAAGTGTCGCCACTCAAGCGGATTTTTTGTCTTTTGCCTCTTGCTCCCTGGCTTTCATCTCGGCCTTGCGCTTGTTGGACATGTCGTTACGGATCTGCGCATGGCTAAGAAGGGCAAAAATAAAGGTCCCGCCGCAAATATTGCCCGCCAGGGTGGGCAGCGCAAACGGCCAGAAGAACTCGCTCCAGTGCAGGGTGCCGTTAAACACCAGATATAAAATTTCTACCGTACCCACCACAATATGGGTGGTATCGGCCAGCGCGATAAGCCAGGTCATTAAGATGATAACCACGATTTTTGCCGAACCGGCTGCCGGGAACATCCATACCATGGTGGCGACGATCCAGCCGGAGATAATGGCGTTTGAGAACATCTCTGACGGACTGTTCTCCATCACCCCCATCCCGATCTTCACAAACGCATCGCGGGTGGGTTCGTCAAAGATGGGCATATATTCAAACGCCCATGCCGCGACGCCTGTGCCGATAATATTGCCCAGTAGCACCACGCCCCACAGGCGCATCAGCAGGCCAAAATTGCCCCAGGTCGGGCTATGCATCACCGGCAGCACGGCGGTGACGGTGTTCTCGGTAAACAGCTGCTGGCGCGCCATAATCACGATCACAAAGCCAAACGTATAGCCCAGGTTCTCCAGTACCAGTCCGCCAGGGATGCCTTCAAACTGGACGTGAAAAATGCCTTTCGCCAGCAGGGAGGCACTCATTGATAGCCCGGCGGCAATAGCCGACCAGAACAGCGCCATCGCATCGCGTTCCAGCTCTTTCTCGCCGTCCTGGCGAATATGTTCATGAATAGCCATGGCGCGCGAGGGGAGACGATCTTCATCCACTTCTATTTTCTTGCCCCGGCTTTTCTCTTCACTTTCGACTTCCAGCTCTTCGGTATGTTTATCGATCTTTTCGTCTTTTAGTTCGTCCATTACGGTATTTCCACAGCGGAGCAGATAACCTTAAGCGTAGCGGTTTTTATCCTGTCTCCCTTGGGGATGCTCTTAAATTCTTCATAAGGCAATAAAGGCGATACTTTAGCGGCAAAGCGCGTATAAAATTGCCAGCCAACCGAAAACGGTAAGCCAGGCTATTCTGAGATCATAAAAGCGGTGAACGCTGCCCGCGATTGTGTTCGTGAACATCAGTAAACGTGCTGATACAATCACTTGCATGTTTACAGGCGGAGCGCAAAAGCTCCGTTACGGATGGCTTTTGAAGAGAGCCATACTTAACAGGGAGAAAGATATGAAACTTCGGCTGTCGGCGCTTGCGCTGGGCACCACATTGCTTGTGGGCTGTGCCAGCTCCGGCGAGCAACAGGGGCGCTCCGATCCTTTGGAAGGATTTAACCGCTCCATGTACAACTTTAACTATAACGTGCTGGATCCTTATCTGGTGCGCCCGGTTGCGGTTGCATGGCGTGATTATGTTCCCCAGCCTGCCCGTAACGGTTTGAGCAACTTCACCAGCAACCTGGAAGAGCCGGCGGTGATGGCGAACTTCTTCCTGCAGGGTGATCCCTATCAGGGGATGGTGCATTTTACGCGCTTCTTCCTGAATACTCTGCTGGGGATGGGCGGCTTTATTGACGTGGCCGGAATGGCGAATCCAAAGCTGCAGCGCGAACAGCCGCACCGCTTCGGCAGTACGTTAGGTCATTACGATGTGGGTTACGGCCCGTATGTGCACCTGCCGTTCTATGGCAGCTTCACCCTGCGTGATGACGGCGGCGATATGGCCGATACCCTCTACCCGGTACTGTCATGGCTGACCTGGCCGCTGTCGGTGGGTAAATGGACCCTGGAAGGCGTGGAGTCGCGTGCGCAACTGCTGGATTCCGACGGCTTGCTGCGTCAGTCTTCCGATCCGTACATCCTGGTGCGAGAAGCCTACTTCCAGAACCACGACTTTATTGCCAACGGCGGTAAGTTGAAACCGGAAGAAAATCCGAACGCGAAAGCGATCGAGAATAATCTCTCTGAGATTGATGCGGAATAAATAAAAAAGGTGAGCATCGCGCTCACCTTTTTTTATATTACGACGTTATCAGAACGCGTAGTTGAAGTTCATGCCGTAAAGCCAGGCTTTACCTTCTGACGTGAATTCATACGGGCCTTCATTGAAGGTGACTTTCTGACCGTGCATGTAAGACACGCCCACGTCCACAGATGCATCTTTATTGAACGCGTAGGTGGTACCGGCGCTCAGCCAGAAGCGATCCTGATCCGGGATGGAGATCGAGCGATTGTCAGCCGGAACCGGGCTGTCATCAAACGCGATACCGGTACGGAACGTCCAGCTATCATCCATATAGTAGGTGGTACCCAGCGCGATACGGTACGCGTCGTGGAAGCTCTCTTCTTTATAGAACAACGTCTGACCGTTATTGCCCGTGGCTTTCAGCTCCTGGAACTGACTCCAGCTGGTGTACGCCATGCTGTAATGGATAGCCCACTGCGGCGCAATGCGGTTGTAACCTGAGATCTCCCACATTTCAGGCAGATTCAGGGTCAACGCACCTGGAATTGTCTGGCCGGATGTTCCCCAGGGCACAGTGACACCCGCGCCAGGTCGGCCATTTACTGCGGTCACGAGGCCGCTTTTGTAATCGCCGTCGAAATCAATTTTGACCTCTGAACGGTAGGATAAGCCATAGCGGTTATTTTTATCCACTTCATACAAAATACCCGCGTTCCAGCCAAAGCCCCATTCGTCGCCTTTCATGCTGGCGATTTTGTTGCTGGTTTTTGGCAGCGGTGAGGTGAGTTCACCGGCATAACGCTCAATTTTCGCATCGGCGTAAACGGCGTTAACGCCCAGACCGAAGCTCCAGCTTTCGTTCAGACGATAAGCGCCGCTCAGGTTGAGGTTAACGGTGGTCAGATCGGTATTACCGGCGTATTCGCCAGCAGGGTAATTGGTGTTGAATTCGGTCGCCAGACCGTAGTTAGAGGTAACAGAGGCCCCCCAACCAAACTGTTCGTTAATCGGCGCAACAAAGTGCAGGTTAGGTACCCATGCGGTTGGCGCGATGTTATCGGCATCCAGGCTACGGCCACTGAACGGCGAGCGGCCGGAAACGTCTACATCTGGATCAATAAAGACGGCACCGCCAGAGAAGGTCGGACGGTCAAACATGGTGATCAGTGCTGGGTTACGGCTTGCGTTCCCTGCGTCATCAGCAATTGCACCTTCCCCGGAATAGGCACGGCCCAAGCCAGAGGAGGAGAATTCGTTAAGCTGAAAACCCGCTGACATGGCGGAGGTGGAGACGATTGCCACTGCGACTGCCAGCGCAGTTTTTTTAAACAGGGTTTTTTGGCTCATGACCATAACCTCATTGAGTTATTTTTATTCAATCTTTGTTACACGGAGTAACAGGAGCGCGAAGTGTAGGGTCTGTTGTAACACTTAGAAATCAGACCAGTGGCGAGAGTATAGGTCTGACCAGATGGGATGTTGCAAGTATGTTTATTAATTTTTTCTAATCTGTTTATCGAAACGGGATCTGGCTGGCAAAATTGTGACCAGTTTCGATAATGCGGACGGGTGATTTTTGTTTTAGATCATTTTTAAGCGTGATATTACTCACTTACCTCTTTTTACGTCATTAACGACTGGAGCCCCCCTCAGTCGGCGCGTAAAATATCAGCATCGTGTTTATCTCGCGCCGAGCGCGACTACAGAGGAAATCTACTATGAGTAAATGCAGTGCTGATGAAACCCCGGTTTGCTGCTGTATGGATGTGGGCACCATCGTGGACAACACCGATTGCACCGCCTCTTACAGCCGTGAGTTCGCAAGCCGTGCAGAAGCAGAAGAGACGCTGGCAACGCTGACCGCGAAGGCGCGTGGTGTGGAGTCCGAGCCGTGCGAGATCACCTCGACCTTCACCGAAGTGGAGAGTGGCGTTCGCCTGGACATCGACTTCGCGTTCTCCTGCGAAGCTGAATCCCTTATTTTCCAGCTCGGCCTGCGCTAACCCCTTTAACGCCTCTGATTCCAGAGGCGTTTCTTTTGTTCTCTTGTGTGTTCGCTCGCAATTTTTCTTCTCCCTGATTGGCTAATGTAAAAATTTGGTTAAGACTGTTATCAGGTCAGACCACTTTGCGCATTTGTTAGACACAGGGGAGCGTTATGAGTCAGGCATTACCGCTAATCACCCGTCAGGGCGATCGCATTGCCATTGTCAGTGGATTACGTACGCCATTTGCCCGCCAGGCAACGGCCTTTCATGGCATACCGGCCGTCGATCTGGGCAAAATGGTCGTGGGGGAGATGCTGGCTCGCAGCGAAATACCTCCCGAGGTGATTGAACAGCTGGTCTTTGGCCAGGTGGTGCAGATGCCGGAAGCACCAAACATCGCCCGTGAAATCGTGCTGGGCACCGGCATGAACGTCCACACTGATGCCTACAGCGTCAGCCGCGCCTGCGCCACCAGTTTCCAGGCGGTGGCGAACGTCGCCGAAAGCCTGATCGCCGGCACCATTCGCGCCGGGATTGCCGGGGGCGCCGACTCCTCTTCCGTATTGCCGATAGGCGTCAGTAAAAAGCTCGCCCGCGTGCTGGTCGACGTCAACAAAGCCCGCACCACCGGGCAGCGCCTGTCGCTCTTTTCACGCCTGCGCTTGCGCGATTTACTCCCGGTGCCACCGGCCGTCGCGGAATACTCCACCGGCTTACGGATGGGCGATACCGCCGAACAGATGGCGAAAACCTACGGCATCACCCGCGAACAGCAGGATGCGCTGGCGCACCGTTCCCACCAGCGCGCGGCCCAGGCCTGGGCCGAAGGCAAGCTAGCGGGCGAGGTGATGACGGCTTATACCCCGCCATACCGCGAACCCTTAAGTGAAGACAACAATATCCGCGGCACCTCGACGCTGGCGGATTACGCCAAACTGCGCCCGGCATTTGACCGCAAGCACGGCACGGTGACCGCCGCAAACAGTACGCCGCTCACCGACGGCGCGGCAGCGGTGATCATGATGACCGAATCCCGCGCCAAAGAATTAGGCCTGACGCCGCTCGGCTATCTGCGCAGCTACGCCTTTACCGCGATAGACGTCTGGCAGGACATGCTACTTGGGCCCGCCTGGTCCACGCCGCTGGCGCTGGAGCGCGCCGGGTTGACGCTGGGCGATCTGACGCTTATCGACATGCACGAAGCCTTTGCCGCGCAGACCCTGGCAAACCTGCAGTTGCTGGCCAGCGAGCGCTTTGCCCGCGATGTGCTGGGCCGCGCCCACGCCACGGGTGAAGTGGATGACAGTAAATTTAACGTGCTGGGGGGCTCCATTGCTTACGGGCACCCGTTTGCCGCGACCGGGGCGCGGATGATCACCCAGACACTGCATGAGCTGCGCCGTCGTGGCGGCGTCTTTGGCCTCGTCACCGCTTGCGCGGCGGGTGGCCTGGGTGCGGCAATGGTTCTGGAGGCAGAATAATGGAGATGACAACGGCGTTTACCCTGCATGTGCGGCTGGACAACGTGGCGGTGGTCACCATCGACGCGCCGGGCGAAAAAATGAATACTCTGAAAGCCGAATTTGGCGCGCAGGTTCGGGCGATCCTCAAGCAGGTTCGCGAGAATAAAGATATTCGCGGGCTGGTGTTTATCTCCGCCAAACCGGACAACTTCATTGCCGGGGCGGATATCAATATGATTGCTCGCGCCACCAGCGCGCAGGAGGCCGAAGATCTGGCCCGTCAAGGCCAGCAGATCATGGCGGAAATCCATGCGCTGCCTGTCCCGGTGATTGCGGCGATTCATGGTGCCTGCCTGGGCGGTGGTCTGGAACTGGCGCTGGCCTGTCACGGGCGAATCTGTACCGATGATGGCAAAACGGTGCTAGGCCTGCCGGAAGTTCAGTTGGGACTACTCCCGGGTTCCGGTGGCACGCAACGTCTGCCGCGTCTGGTCGGTGTCAGCACCGCGCTGGATATGATCCTGACCGGCAAACAGCTGCGTCCGCGTCAGGCTCTGAAGGTCGGGCTGGTGGATGAGGTGGTGCCGCAGGCCATTTTGCTGCAGGCGGCGGTTAAAATGGCCCAGCAGGACAAACCGACCCGCCGTCGCTTACCGGTGCGCGAGCGGGTGCTGGCAGGCCCGCTGGGGCGCGCGCTGCTGTTCCCGCTGGTCGGCAAAAAAACCGAACAAAAAACGCTGGGTAACTACCCGGCGACAACCCGTATTCTCGAGGTGGTCCAAACCGGTCTGGCGCAGGGCAGCAGCAGCGGTTACGCGGCAGAAGCCAAAGCCTTTGGCGAGCTGGCGATGACGCCTCAGTCGCAGGCGCTGCGCAGCATCTTCTTTGCCAGTACCGACGTGAAGAAAGATCCCGGCAGCGACGCCGAACCGGCCCCTCTTCAGACGCTTGGGGTGCTGGGCGGCGGATTGATGGGCGGCGGGATCGCTTTCGTGACCGCCAGCAAAGGCAAATTGCCGGTGCGCATCAAAGATATCAACCCGAAAGGCATCAACCATGCGCTGCAGTACAGCTGGCAGCTGCTTGATAAGAAGGTCAAGCGCCGCCATATTAAAACCAGCGACCGCGACCGGGAGCTGGCGCTGATTTCAGGCACGACAGACTACAGTGGATTCCGTCATCGCGATGTGGTGATTGAGGCGGTATTTGAAGATTTGGCCCTCAAGCAGCAGATGGTGGCCGAGGTCGAGATGCACTGCGCGCCGCACACCATTTTTGCCTCTAACACCTCTTCACTGCCGATCGGTGATATTGCGGCTCAGGCCGCGCGACCTGAGCAGGTGATTGGGCTGCATTTCTTCAGCCCGGTAGAAAAAATGCCGCTGGTGGAGGTGATTCCGCACGCGGGCACCAGCCCGCAAACCGTGGCCACCATCGTTAAACTGGCCAAGCTGCAGGGTAAAACGCCGGTAGTGGTGGCAGACAAAGCCGGGTTCTACGTTAACCGCATCCTGGCACCCTATATTAATGAAGCCATGCGCCTGCTGACCGAAGGCGAGAAAGTCGATCACATTGATAATGCGCTGGTGAAGTTTGGTTTCCCGGTTGGCCCAATCCAACTTTTGGATGAGGTGGGAATTGACACCGGCACTAAAATTATACCTGTGCTGGAAAGCGCTTACGGTGAACGCTTTAGCGCCCCTGCAAACATCGTTGCAGCGATTTTGAATGACGATCGCAAAGGCAGAAAAAATGGACGCGGTTTCTATCTTTACGATCCAAAAGGGCGTAAAAGCAAGAAGCAGGTTGACCCGGCGATCTATGGGCTTATTAAGCCCGTCAGTGAGGGCAAACTCACTGCAGCACAGTGTGCCGAACGCTGCGTGATGATGATGCTTAATGAAGCAGCACGCTGCTTTGATGAACGTGTAATTAAAAATGCCCGCGATGGCGACATTGGCGCCGTCTTTGGCATTGGTTTTCCACCTTTCCTGGGTGGCCCGTTCCGCTATATGGATAGTCTGGGCGCGGGTGAAGTTGTTGCGATCTTGCAGCGACTGGCTGTGCAATATGGTCCGCGCTTTACGCCGTGTGAACCTTTATTGCAAATGGCGGATCAGGGGCTGCGATTTTGGCCAGCAAAGGAACCTGACCTCGTAAATTAAGGTCAAATAAGAGTAAATCCGCCGTTGAATGACCCGGTCTTGTCTAATTTATAAACGGACATTGACTATACTTACGCCGTTGAGGTAAAAAACAGCGTTTCATTCAACGGATGGATCAGGCACAATGCCCGGCCATCAGGTTTTCTACCTCGTTTTTGGTTCACGCAGGTAGTAACGCTGGTGATCCTGGTCAACAAAAGCGGTGCAATATGCAAGTTTTTATCATGCGTCACGGTGACGCGGCACTCGATGCTGCCAGTGACTCTGTACGTCCTCTTACGCCTTGTGGCTGCGACGAATCTCGTCAAATGGCAACCTGGTTGAAAGGGCAAAAAGTGGATATTGAGCGTGTCCTCGTCAGCCCGTTTTTACGCGCTGAACAGACGCTGGATGTGGTAGGGGAGTGTATGAACCTGCCTGTCGGTGCCGATATCCTGCCCGAGCTCACCCCTTGCGGCGATGTTGGGCTTGTCAGCGCGTATCTTCAGGCGCTGAGCAGTGAAGGTGTCGCCTCTGCGCTGGTGATCTCTCACCTGCCGCTGGTCGGCTACCTGGTGTCTGAACTCTGCCCGGGTGAAACGCCGCCAATGTTCAGCACCTCCGCCATTGCCAACGTCACCCTCGACGAAACCGGCAAGGGCGTATTTAACTGGCAGATGAGCCCCTGCAATCTAAAGATGGCGAAAGCCATCTGACGTGACGCACGACATGGCGGGTAGCATAAGCCACCCGCCAGCCTGTCAGGGCAGCTCAGGCGGCTGCCACTCTTCTACTTCAATCAGCACCAGCAAGGCGGCATCTCCGCCGTACTCTTTGGGTGCCTGATGAAAAGCCATCACGTGTGGATGTTGAGCCAACCACAGCGGCGTTTGCTGCTTGAGAATGTGCTTTCCGTGGCCGTGCATCACGCAGGTGCAGAACAGATGTTCCCGACGGCAGGCGGCAATCAGCGCGCCCAGCTCCTGTTTTGCCTGCAGCTGCGTCAGACCGTGCAGATCGAGAAACAGCTCCGGCGAATAATCCCCGCGACGCAGCTTTTTCAGCTCGAAATGGCTGACGTCCGCGCGCACATATTTCATCGCCCCTTCGGTATTCAGCAGCGGCTGAAACTCATCTGAAAAATAGTGGCTGGCATCGGCCTGCTCCTGCATCAGCCGTTTGGCCGGCACTTCACTCACTTTTTTGCGTAACGGACGATGCACAATGGTGTCCTGGGCGATTTTGCGCGTTCCCGTCATGAGCTGACGAAACAGCGTTTGATCCTCCTCGCTCAGCGATGTTTTCTTTTTCATGGGCCTGTCTCATCTCAATTTTCCGACAGTGTACCTGAGTCGTCGTACGGCAAAACGCATTTTTTAACTGCGGGCAGTAAGCGACAGTGCTGATTTATCGCCGTCTTCGTGGCAAACTAGCCGCCGAAAATTTAGCGAGCATGCCCTGGAGAAAATAGTGGATAAAATTTTTGTCGATGAAGCGGTAAATGAACTGCAAACCATTCAGGACATGTTGCGTTGGGCGGTCAGCCGTTTCAGCGCGGCCAATATCTGGTACGGTCACGGCACCGATAACCCATGGGATGAGGCGGTACAGCTGGTGCTGCCGTCACTCTATATGCCGCTGGATATTCCGGAAGACATGCGCGCTGCGCGCCTGACCTCAAGCGAAAAACACCGCATCGTTGAGCGTGTGATCCGTCGCGTTAACGAACGCATCCCGGTCGCATACCTCACCAACAAAGCCTGGTTCTGTGGTCATGAATTCTTTGTGGATGAACGCGTGCTGGTGCCGCGCTCACCCATTGGGGAGCTTATCAACAACCACTTCGCGGGCCTGATTGACCATCAGCCGCAGCATATTCTGGATATGTGTACCGGCAGCGGCTGCATCGCGATTGCCTGCGCGTACGCCTTCCCGGAAGCGGAAGTGGACGCGGTGGACATCTCCACCGACGCGCTGGCGGTGACTGAGCACAACATTGAAGAGCACGGCCTGATCCATCAGGTGACGCCGATCCGCTCGGATTTGTTCCGCGAGCTGCCAAAAGTGCAGTACGAACTGATCGTCACCAACCCGCCGTACGTTGACGCCGAAGATATGTCCGACCTGCCGAACGAATATCGCCATGAACCTGAACTGGGTCTGGCGTCCGGATCCGACGGCCTGAAGCTGACCCGCCGTATCCTGGCATGCGCCCCGGATTATCTGACCGACAACGGCATTCTGATTTGTGAAGTCGGTAACAGCATGGTACATCTGATGGAGCAATATCCGGATGTTCCGTTCACCTGGCTCGAGTTCGACAACGGGGGCGACGGCGTCTTCATGCTGACCAAGGCGCAGCTTATCGACGCGCGTGAACACTTCAGCATTTACAAAGATTAATCAAACGGGCTTCGGCCCGTTTCACATTGCTCAAACACAGAACAACGAAAACGGAGCCGTGATGGCAGGAAACAGTATTGGACAATTATTCCGTGTAACGACGTTTGGTGAGTCGCACGGGCTGGCGCTGGGCTGCATCGTTGATGGCGTGCCGCCAGGTATTGAACTGACCGAGGCCGATTTACAGCACGATCTCGACCGTCGTCGTCCGGGCACGTCGCGCTACACCACTCAGCGTCGCGAGCCGGATCAGGTCAAAATCCTGTCAGGCGTCTTCGAAGGCCGCACTACCGGCACCAGCATTGGCCTGCTGATTGAGAACACCGATCAGCGCTCCCAGGATTACGGTGCCATCAAAGATGTGTTCCGTCCGGGACACGCCGATTACACCTACGAACAAAAATACGGTTTTCGCGACTATCGCGGCGGCGGACGTTCTTCCGCCCGTGAAACCGCCATGCGCGTCGCCGCAGGTGCCATCGCAAAAAAATATCTGGCGCAAAAATTTGGCATCGTGATTCGCGGCTGTCTGACCCAGATGGGCGATATCCCGCTGGCGATCGAAGACTGGGATCAGGTCGAACAGAACCCGTTCTTCTGTGCAGATGCCTCAAAGCTGGAGGCGCTGGACGAACTGATGCGCGGCCTGAAGAAAGAGGGCGACTCCATTGGCGCCAAAGTGACGGTGGTGGCCGACGGCGTACCGCCGGGCTGGGGCGAGCCAGTCTTTGATCGTCTGGATGCTGATATTGCACATGCGATGATGAGCATTAACGCGGTGAAAGGCGTTGAGATTGGCGACGGTTTTGGCGTGGTGGCGCTACGCGGCAGCCAGAACCGCGACGAAATCACCAAACAGGGCTTCCAGAGCAATCACGCGGGCGGTGTTCTCGGTGGGATCAGCAGCGGCCAGCAGATTGTGGCCAACATTGCGCTGAAACCGACCTCCAGCATTACCGTGCCGGGGCACACCATTAATCGCGATGGCGAAGAAGTTGAGATGATCACCAAAGGGCGTCACGATCCGTGCGTCGGGATCCGCGCCGTGCCGATCGCCGAAGCGATGCTGGCGATCGTGCTGATGGATCACTTCCTGCGCCAGCGCGCGCAGAATGCAGATGTGACGAGCCCTCTACCACGCTGGTAACCATGAAAAAAACCGCAATTGCTCTGCTGGCGCTACTCGCCAGCGGGGTCGCAGTGGCGGCAACGCCCTGGCAGAAAATCACCCACCCGGTTACGGGCAGCGCCCAGTCGATTGGCACCTTCTCGAATGGCTGTATCGTTGGCGCGCAGGCACTGCCACAGCAGTCCACCACCTACCAGATCATGCGCACCGATCAGCGCCGCTACTTTGGTCACCCGGATCTGGTGCTGTTTATTCAGCGTCTGGGCAATCAGGTGCAAAACCTGGGGCTGGGCACCATGCTGATTGGCGATATGGGGATGCCGGCAGGTGGGCGCTTTAATGGCGGCCATGCCAGCCATCAGACCGGGCTGGATGTGGATATTTTCCTGCAATTGCCGAAAACCCGCTGGTCATCGTCGCAGCTGCTGAAGCCGCAGGCGCTCGACCTGGTGGCCAGTGATGGCAAGCGTGTGGTGCCGTCGCTGTGGTCTCGGGACGTCTCCAGCATGATTAAGCTGGCGGCAGAAGACAACGACGTGACGCGGATCTTCGTCAACCCGGCCATCAAGCAGCAGCTGTGCCTGGATGCCGGAACCGATCGCGACTGGCTGCGTAAAGTGCGCCCATGGTTCCAGCATCGCGCGCACATGCATGTACGTCTGCGCTGCCCGGTTAACAGCATGGAGTGCGAAGACCAACCGTTACCGCCGCCGGGTGATGGCTGCGGCGCGGAGCTGCAAAGCTGGTTTGAACCCGCAAAACCTGGATCGACAAAGCCTGAGAAGAAGACACCGCCTCCGCTGCCGCCTTCTTGCCAGGCGCTACTGGATGAGCATGCCCTGTAATGGACCAATTTACTGAGTTGTTTATGGTGTCACCGCTGCTGTTGGCGGGACTGTTTTTGATCGCGATGCTGGCCGGTTTTATTGATGCCTTAGCCGGCGGCGGCGGATTGTTAACCGTTCCGGCATTGCTGGCGGTTGGCATGACTCCGGCACAGGCGTTGGCGACCAATAAGCTGCAGGCCTGCGGCGGGTCGTTATCGGCTTCGATCTATTTTGTGCGGCGCAAAGTGGTGAGCCTCGCCGATCAGAAGCTCAATATTCTGATGACCTTTATCGGCTCGACCAGCGGCGCGCTGCTGGTGCAGCACGTCCAGTCCGACATCCTGCGCCAGGTTTTGCCGATCCTCGTTATCTGTATTGGCCTCTACTTTTTGCTGATGCCAAAACTCGGCGAAGAAGACCGGCAGCGTCGCCTGCACGGATTACCCTTCGCCCTGATCGCGGGTGGCTGCGTAGGCTTCTATGACGGTTTTTTCGGCCCCGGCGCCGGGTCGTTTTACGCGCTGGCGTTTGTTACGCTGGCCGGTTTTAATCTAGCCAAATCTACCGCTCACGCGAAGGTGCTTAATGCCACCTCAAACCTGGGCGGTCTGCTGCTGTTTATCATCGGCGGCAAGGTGATTTGGGCCACCGGCTTCGTGATGATGGCCGGACAGTTTATGGGCGCGCGAATAGGTTCGCGCCTGGTGTTAAGTAAAGGGCAACAGTTGATCCGTCCAATGATTGTCATTGTCTCGGCGGTGATGAGTGCCAAACTTCTTTATGACAGCCACGGACAGGAGATCCTCCACTGGTTGGGGATGAACTAATGAACAGTACGCATAAATACGAGCAGCTGATTGCGGTTTTTGACGACTGCTTCGCCGACGATTTTAATACCCGTCTGATTAAAGGCGACGACGAACCGATCTATCTTCCTGCAGATGCCGATACACCGTATCACCGGATTGTCTTTGCGCACGGCTACTACGCCAGCGCCCTGCACGAAATTTCCCACTGGTGTATTGCCGGGAAAGCGCGTCGCGAGCTGGTGGACTTTGGCTACTGGTACTGCCCGGATGGCCGCGATGCGGCAACCCAGGGGCAGTTTGAAGATGTCGAAGTCAAGCCACAAGCCTTTGACTGGCTGTTTTGCGTGGCGGCGGGTTACCCGTTTAACGTCAGCTGCGACAATCTGGAAGGGGACTGCGAGCCGGACCGTATCCTGTTTCAGCGCCGCGTCCATGCCCAGGTGATGGAGTATCTCGAGAAGGGCATCCCGGAACGCCCGGCGCGCTTTATGCGTGCGTTACAACAGTATTACCACACGCCGGACATCACGGCGGAACACTTCCCGTGGCCGGAAGATCTTAACTGAGGAAAGAAGATGATCGCAGAATTTGAATCACGCATTCTGGCATTAATTGACGACATGGTGGAACACGCCAGTGACGATGAACTGTTTGCCAGCGGTTATCTGCGTGGTCACCTGACGCTGGCCGTTGCCGAGCTTGAAGCCGGTGACGACCACTCGCCTGAAGCGGTGCATGTGGAAGTGACCCGCAGCCTGGAAAAAGCAATCCTCGCCGGTGAACTCTCTCCCCGCGACCAGACGTTAGTGCTGGGCATGTGGGATACGCTGTTCCAGCAGGCTAAGCTGAAGTAACCTGTTATCGCCCGGTGGCGCTGCGCTTACCGGGCCGACAATCTCCTATTTGACCATTTTCCCCTTCAACAACTTCCTCACCCATAACCGATTCGGATTCAGCCCGGCCAGCGTATTGCTATCCAACGGGATCGGCTCGTGACTCATTTGCGCAGCAAGGATTTCGGCGGTTAAGGGTGCCGAACACAGCCCGCGCGAGCCCAGTCCACCGAGCATAAACAGATTCGGATACACCGGAGCGTTTACCGCCTGCTCCCGGTTGTTGACCAGATCCTGATAAGCCGCAAGCGTTGCGTCGTAATCCGGCACCGCGCCGGTCATCGGCAGATGATCGCGGGTGGCGCAGCGAATGCCGTTCCGGGCCTCACCCGCGCTGACGTCCACTTCTGTGGCCCAGGCCGCCTGCGGCAGGCAGTTGAGCAGGCGCTGGCGATTTTGCTGCTGATCTTCTTCGCTGTACTGCGCCTGTGTCTGCCCGCGATGGTAGCTCGCGCCGATGCAGTGATGGCCGTTGGTCGGATTTTGCGGGGTCAGGTAGCCGTCATAACAGAGCACCTGACGAAGCTGACTCAGCTGCGGGGCGGCCGGAATATGGCTTACCTGTCCCCCCACCGGGTAGACTGGCAGGTGCGCAGTCTGGGTAAACTGGCTGATGCGATGTCCGTTCGCCAGAACCACGCTGGCGTGCTGTGTCTGCGGGCCCTCTTTGAACTGCAGCGTCCACTGCGCCTCGCAATGATCCAGCGACTCCACCTGGCGGCCATAGTGCACCGTTAATCCGTGCGACTGCGCCAGATTGATGACCGCAGCGGTCAACTCCGCCGGGCACAGCCAGCCGCCGAGCGGATACTGGATCCCGCCGCAGCCGGTGTCGACCCCAATGCTGTCTGCGACCTGCCGGGCATTCGCCTCTGCGGCGATCTGCGCGGGCAGGCCCAGTAACAGCATCTGGTTAATTTTGTGCTGACTCTTCTCATCCCAGCCAAGCTGGGTGACGCCGCACCAGTCATGGTCAAACGCCACCGGCAGGGCATCGTAAAGGCGACGGGCAAAGGTAAACGCCGTCGGGAAAAACTGGCTAAGGGCAGCATCCTGGGCGCTCAGCAGCGGATAGAGTGCGCCCTGACGATTGCCGGAAGCACCCGTCGCAGGTGCGTCGTCGGCACAGTAAAGCGTGACCTGCCAGCCGCGACGCAGCAGCGCCAGCGACAGCAGGGCGCTGGCGATCCCGCCACCGATGACCGCCGTTTCACGCACCTCGCTGGCGGGGCGGGCAAACCACGGGGCGCGGGCAGGGGAGGGCAGATCCTGTTCCATCACTCCGACCAGCATTTCGCGTTTGCGGCCAAAGCCTTTCGTTTTTTGCACCGTGAAACCGGCTTCCTGCAAACCACGGCGTACAAAACCGGCGCAGGTAAAGGTGGCGAGCGTCGCGCCAGGTCTTGCCAGTCGGGCCATCGCGGCAAACAGATTGGGGCTCCACATATCCGGGTTTTTTGAAGGCGCAAAGCCGTCAAGGAACCAGGCGTCGACCTGCTGATTGAGGGAATCATCCAGCTGGTCGGTCAGGTCATTAATATCGCCGAGCCATAAATCGAGGGTGACGCGCCCGTCATCCAGCAGCAGGCGATGACAGCCCGCCAGCGGCAGCGGCCACTGTTTCTGCAGCTGCGCGGCCCACGGGGTCAGTTCCGGCCAGTGCTGGTGCGCCAGACGCAGATCGTCAGCGGACAGCGGAAATTTTTCAAAACTGATGAAATGTAATCTTTGCAGCGTAGCCTCGGGGTGTTCGCGACGGAAACGGTCGAAGGCCTGCCAGAGCGTGAGAAAGTTCAAACCGGTACCAAAACCGCTCTCCGCCACCACAAACAGGCTGCGGGGATGGACAGGAAAACGGGAATTTAAATGGTTCCCATCGAGGAAAACATAACGTGTTTCTTCCAGTCCATTATCATTAGAGAAGTAGACATCATCAAAATCTCGGGAAACAGGTGTACCCTCAGCGTTGAATTCGAGGTTGGCAGGTTGTATGGCGTTATGTTTCACGTAAGTTACTCGTCTGACTGGCTGTGCCGCGATCTTAACGATGTACGTCTGCTGGTGCAAATTTCCGCAGAAATTGCTGATCGGACTTGTTCGGCGTACAAGTGTACGCTATTGTGCGACTCGAAACTTACATAGTGCGACTTACAGAGGTATTGAATGAAACGTGCAGTGATTACTGGCCTGGGCATCGTTTCCAGCATCGGTAACAACCAGCAGGAAGTCCTGTCATCTCTGCGTGAAGGACGCTCGGGAATCACCTTCTCTCAGGAGTTTCTTGATTCTGGTATGCGTAGCCACGTCTGGGGCAACGTCAAACTGGACACCACCGGTCTGATTGATCGCAAAGTGGTCCGTTTCATGAACGATGCCTCCATTTACGCCTATCTCTCCATGCAGGAAGCGATTGCTGATGCCGGTCTGAGCGAAGACGTTTATCAGAACAACCCACGTGTTGGCCTGATTGCAGGCTCCGGCGGTTCGTCTAAAGCGCAGGTCTTTGGTGCGGACGCCATGCGTAGCCCGCGCGGCCTGAAAGCAGTCGGTCCGTACGTTGTGACCAAAGCGATGGGTTCAGCGGTATCCGCGTGCCTCGCGACGCCGTTCAAAATTCACGGCGTAAACTACTCCATCAGCTCCGCCTGTGCTACCTCCGCACACTGTATCGGTAACGCGGTAGAGCAGATCCAGCTGGGCAAACAGGACATCGTGTTTGCGGGCGGCGGCGAAGAACTGGGCTGGGAAATGGCCTGTGAATTCGACGCGATGGGCGCACTGTCCACCAAATACAACGAAACCCCGGAAAAAGCCTCCCGTACTTATGATTCCAAACGCGACGGTTTTATCATCGCAGGCGGCGGCGGTATGGTTGTGGTTGAAGAGCTGGAACATGCTCTGGCCCGTGGCGCACACATCTATGCTGAGATCGTTGGCTACGGCGCAACCTCCGACGGCGCAGACATGGTTGCTCCATCGGGTGAAGGCGCAGTGCGCTGCATGAAGATGGCGATGCAGGGTCTCGACACCCCAATCGACTACCTGAACTCCCACGGTACCTCTACTCCGGTAGGCGACGTGAAAGAGCTGGGTGCGATCCGCGAAGTGTTCGGCGACAATAGCCCGGCCATCTCTGCGACCAAAGCCATGACCGGTCACTCACTGGGCGCCGCTGGCGTACAGGAAGCCATCTACTCCCTGCTGATGCTGGAACACGGCTTTATCGCCCCAAGCATCAACGTTGAGGAGCTGGACGAGCAGGCTGCTGGCCTGAACATCGTCACCGAGCCAACCGAGCGTGAACTGACTACCGTCATGTCTAACAGCTTCGGCTTCGGCGGCACCAACGCCACGCTGGTCATGCGTAAGCTGAACGCGTAATTTTTACGCCGGATGAAAAAAGGGAGCCTCAGGGCTCCCTTTTTGTTTGTCAGATGACTATCCAGATGACGACCATCACGACCAGCAGCGCGACAAACATCAGCCCTGGACGGGCCGACATCGATTTCAGTGAGTCGACCACCGGGGCAAGCAGCGGGCTGTAGATCGGCTGGATATTGCGAACTTCTAACGTGGCATTCTCACGCTCGGCGCGGCGCAGGAAAATCTCCCCCAGCAGGCTCTGAACCTGTGCGGTGGTCAGGGCCGTCTGCGGTGTCGCCTGCCAGTTCTGGCGGGCATAATCCTGAATACTGTCCCACTCGCGCGCTTCCAGTGGCTGTCTTAATGCGGCCTGCAGCGTGTGCAACGTTGGTGCGCTTTGGGTGCTCAGCGTCTGTCGCGCCTGCAGCCAGGTGGCGAGATGGGTAAACTGTTTGGCCGGGATCAGCTCACCCGCCTTCACGCCTGACAGCTCCAGCATTGACTGCCAGATAAGCTTGGTCGGCTCACCCGTTGCGGCGGCAAGCTTGGTCACCATCTGCTTCAGCGTGTTGTGCTCGGCAGGCAGCAGCGGGCGCTCCGTGGCCGGGCGCTGCTGCGGCTGTGGGATCGACAGCTGATTATTCTGCAGCAGCGTCAGCACGTTTTTGAGCTGGTCCGGCGTCAGCTGGCTCAGCGCGGTCTGCCCGTACTGCTGGCGAATGAATTCGCTGACCGCCTGGCGGTTATTGCCCTGGCTCAGCAACTCCGTCAACTGGGAGACGACCTGCCGGGTGGTATGGTTTTGCTGGGCACTGCTCAGGCGCTGGTTCAGATTCTGCTCTGCCGCAGGGAAGTGGCGCGACAGGAATGGCGCATCGCTCTTCAGCCCAAGGTCGTGTTTGACTCCCGCCCACACTTCCGCATTTTGCTGCGACGTCAGGGCGATCAGCCGGGTAATCAGGCGCTCCAGCACGGTGCGCTGCTGCGTGGATAGGGGCTGTTCGCCCGCAACGCTGGACGTTACGGGGCCTTCACCCGGAGGGCGCGGCGGCGTACCTGAAATGGGCTGCATCGTCAAAAATCCTTAAGGTCGTTACGCATCGTAAACCAGGTTACGTATATGCCTGGCGGCCAGATTATGGCACACTTGACAGGTTTTCTTCCTCTCAAACAGGTACTCAGTCGTGAAAATCCTCGTTGATGAAAATATGCCTTACGCCCGTGAGCTGTTTAGCCGCCTGGGTGAGGTTAGGGCTGTCCCCGGTCGCCCGATTCCGCTGGCTGAGCTGGACGACGCCGATGCGCTGATGGTGCGCTCCGTGACCAAGGTGAATGAGGCGCTGCTGGCGGGCAAAGCGGTGAAGTTTGTCGGCACGGCCACCGCAGGAACCGATCATGTGGATGATGCGTGGCTCAAGCAGGCGGGGATCGGCTTTTCTGCCGCGCCGGGCTGTAACGCCATCGCCGTTGTCGAGTATGTATTCTCGTCACTGCTGATGCTGGCCGAGCGCGACGGGTTCACGCTTGCCGATCGTACCGTGGGGATTATCGGCGTCGGGAACGTTGGCGGGCGTCTGCAAAAGCGCCTTGAGGCGTTAGGCATTCGCACGCTGCTGTGCGATCCCCCGCGCGCCGATCGCGGTGACGAGGGCGATTTCCGTACCCTGGATCAACTGGTAGCCGAGTGCGATGTACTGACTTTCCATACGCCACTGTTCAAAGATGGGCCGTATAAATCCCTGCATCTGGCCGACGACGCGCTGATCAGCCGCCTGAAACCGGGCGCTATTTTGATCAACGCCTGCCGTGGCCCGGTTGTCGACAACGCCGCGCTGCTTCAGCGGCTGGACGCAGGACAGGATCTCAGCGTGGTGCTGGACGTCTGGGAGCCCGAGCCGGATCTCAACGTCGCGCTGCTGGATAAAATCGATATCGGCACCGCGCATATCGCGGGCTACACGCTGGAAGGGAAAGCGCGCGGCACCACCCAGGTGTTCGAGGCTTACAGCACCTTCATTGGCAAGTCTCAGCAGGTGGCGCTGGATACCCTGCTGCCGACCCCGGATTTTGGCCGCATTACGCTGCACGGCCCGCTCGATCAGGGAACGCTGAAACGAATGGTGCATTTAGTGTATGATGTGCGCCGCGACGACGCACTGCTGCGAAAAGTGGCGGGTAAACCCGGTGAATTCGACAAACTGCGTAAGCACTATCTTGAGCGCCGCGAATGGTCCTCCCTGTATGTGATGTGTGATGACGCTGACGCGGCATCATTACTGCATAAGCTGGGTTTCAACGCCGTTCATCACCCGGTACGTTAATTTCTTCTTAATGCTCCCTGTCGGATAACCCGGCGGGGACGCTTTTTTATTGCTGGAGTAAACCACCATGTCTGAAGGCTGGAACATTGCCATACTGGGCGCTACGGGCGCCGTGGGTGAAGCCCTGCTCGAAACGCTTGCCGAGCGTCAGTTTCCGGTGGGGGATATTTATGCCCTGGCGCGAAACGAGAGTGCCGGTGAGCATCTGCGTTTTGAAGGCAAATCCGTAAGGGTTCAGGATGCCGCCGCGTTCGACTGGACGCAGGCGCAGCTGGCCTTTTTCGCCGCAGGTGCGGAAGCCTCTGCCACCTATATTGAAGAAGCCACCAATGCGGGCTGCCTGGTTATCGATTTAAGCGGCCTGTTTGCCCTTGAGCCGGACGTGCCGCTGGTGGTGCCGGACGTCAACCCGTTCGTGCTGGCCGATTACCGCAACCGCAACATCATCGCCGTCCCGGACAGCCTGACCAGCCAGCTGCTGGTTGCCCTGAAGCCGCTGATCGATGACGGTGGACTCTCTCGCATCAGCGTCACCAGCCTGCTGTCGGCTTCTGCCCACGGCAAAAAAGCGGTGGATGCGCTGGCAGGGCAGAGTGCGAAGCTGCTGAACGGCATCCCGGTTGATGAAGAGGACTTCTTTGGTCGTCAACTGGCGTTCAACATGCTGCCGCTGCTGTCGGATCGCGAAGGTAGCGTGCGCGAAGAGCGCCGTATCGTCGATCAGGTACGCAAGATCCTGCAGGATGAAGGGCTGATGATCTCCGCAAGCTGCGTGCAGTCCCCGGTCTTCTACGGCCACGCGCAGATGGTGAACTTTGAAGCGCTGCGCCCGCTGGCAGCCGAAGAGGCGCGTGACGCCTTTACGCGCGGCGAGGACATTGTGCTGTCTGAAGAGCGCGAATTCCCGACGCAGGTGGGTGATGCGACGGGTAGCACCCATCTTTCTGTCGGCTGCGTGCGTAACGACTACGGCATGCCGGAGCAGGTCCAGTTCTGGTCAGTGGCTGACAACGTCCGTTTCGGCGGCGCGCTGATGGCGGTGAAAATTGCCGAGAAGCTGGTGCAGGAGTACCTGTACTAATGTCCGACGTGGAACAAAAGCCAGTGCATAAAATTGCCCTCGGGATCGAATACGACGGCAGTAAATATTATGGCTGGCAGCGTCAGAATGAAGTGCGCAGCGTTCAGGAAAAGCTGGAAAAAGCGCTCTCTCAGGTGGCGAACGAACCGATCGGTGTATTGTGCGCCGGTCGTACCGATGCCGGCGTCCACGGTACCGGGCAGGTTGTGCATTTCACCACCACCGCCGCGCGTAAAGACGCGGCCTGGACGCTGGGTGTAAATGCGAATTTGCCTGGTGACATCGCGGTGCGTTGGGTCAAAGATGTGCCGGATGATTTTCATGCGCGTTTCAGCGCCACTGCGCGCCGCTACCGCTACATCATCTATAATCAGCGCCTTCGCCCGGCGGTACTGGGCCAGGGGGTTACGCATTATTACGCGCCGCTGGATGCAGACCGCATGCAGCGCGCGGCCCAGGCGTTGATTGGTGAAAATGACTTTACCTCGTTTCGTGCGGTTCAGTGCCAGTCGCGCACTCCGTGGCGTAACGTGATGCACATTAACGTGACGCGTTACGGTGCATACGTGGTGGTCGATATCAAAGCGAATGCCTTTGTACATCATATGGTCAGGAATATCGTAGGCAGCCTGATGGAAGTGGGCGCCGGACACCAGCCGGAGAGCTGGATTGCAGAGTTGCTGGCAGCGAAGGACAGAACGCTGGCGGCAGCAACGGCGAAAGCGGAAGGGTTATATCTGGTCTCGGTGGATTACCCGGATCGTTTCAACCTTCCGAAACCGCCAATGGGCCCGCTGTTTTTAGCGGACTGATAGCTGTGCAATCGTGGTAATAAAGGTTTAGACAATATGGATTTAATTCGCTTTCTAATTGATTTCATTCTGCATATCGATGTTCACCTGGCTGAGCTGGTCGCTGATTACGGCGTCTGGGTGTATGCCATTCTGTTCCTGATCCTGTTTTGCGAAACCGGGCTGGTAGTGACACCGTTTTTACCGGGTGATTCCCTGCTGTTCGTGGCGGGGGCGCTGGCATCGCTGGAAACCAACGATATCAACGTCCATCTGATGGTGGTGCTGATGATCATTGCGGCGATCCTCGGCGATGCGGTGAACTACACTATAGGTCGGCTGTTTGGCGAGCGGTTATTCAGTAACCCGGACTCGAAGATTTTTCGTCGTAGCTATCTGGATAAAACCCATGCGTTTTATGAGAAGCATGGCGGCAAAACGATTATTCTCGCGCGCTTCGTGCCGATCGTCAGGACCTTCGCCCCGTTTGTTGCGGGGATGGGTCACATGTCCTATCGTCAGTTCGCCCTCTATAACGTGACCGGCGCGCTGTTGTGGGTGCTCAGCTTTACCTACGCAGGCTATTTCTTCGGAACCATACCTATGATCCAGGAAAATCTTAAGTTACTGATCGTAGGGATTATTGTGGTCTCCATTCTGCCGGGGGTGATCGAAATTATTCGTCATCGGCGTGCGGCGGCAAAACAGGCAAAATAAAAGCACATCCGCGGTTCGACCACTTTTTTGTCCAAAGTTTCGGGCTGTTATGTTTTAATGTGCAACATTCATGGTCTGTCGGGGGCAAAAATGGCATTATGCGCCCCTTACAGCAAAGCTGGCATAGAACCAGGTTCAGGCAGAAAGGTTATCAATGAGCTGGATTGAACGAATTAAAAGCAACATTACCCCAACCCGTAAGGCGAGTATTCCTGAAGGGGTGTGGACCAAGTGTGACAGCTGCGGCCAGGTCCTGTACCGCGCCGAGCTGGAGCGTAATCTGGAAGTGTGCCCGAAGTGCGATCACCACATGCGCATGTCGGCGCGTAATCGCCTGCACAGTCTGCTGGACGAAGGCTCCATGGTTGAGCTGGGTAGCGAACTTGAGCCGAAAGATCTGCTGAAGTTCCGCGACTCCAAGAAATACAAAGATCGCCTGGCCTCTGCGCAAAAAGAGACCGGCGAGAAAGACGCGCTGGTGGTGATGAAAGGCACTCTGCATGAGATGCCGGTTGTCGCAGCCGCGTTTGAATTCGCCTTTATGGGCGGTTCAATGGGTTCCGTTGTAGGCGCGCGCTTCGTGCGTGCCGTTGAGCAGGCGCTGGAAGACAACTGTCCGCTGATCTGCTTCTCTGCTTCCGGCGGTGCGCGTATGCAGGAAGCGCTCATGTCGCTGATGCAGATGGCGAAAACCTCTGCTGCGCTGGCAAAAATGCAGGAGCGTGGTCTGCCGTACATCTCTGTACTGACTGACCCGACTATGGGCGGCGTATCCGCAAGCTTTGCGATGCTGGGCGATCTGAACATTGCTGAACCTAAAGCGCTGATCGGTTTTGCTGGGCCGCGCGTTATCGAACAAACGGTTCGTGAGAAACTGCCGCCGGGCTTCCAGCGCAGTGAATTCCTCATTGAGAAAGGCGCTATCGACATGATCGTTCGCCGTCCGGAGCTGCGCCTGAAACTGGCAAGCGTCCTGGCGAAGCTGATGAATCTGCCGTCGCCGAGTCCGGATGAGCCACGCGAAGCCGTGGTGGTACCGGATCAGGAACCCGAGGCCTGATAACTGAAAAGGGCAGGGCCAGATGGCGCTGCCCTTTTGCTTTCTAAACGTAACTGAAAAGCGCGCAACATGGAAAACAACACTCTTCCTCAAGCCACGTCGCCCCTGGCCGCGTGGCTTTCTTATCTGGAAAACCTGCACAGCAAAACCATCGACATGGGACTTGCGCGCATCAGCAAAGTTGCCGCACGCCTTGATGTGCTGAAACCGGCTCCCTTTGTCTTCACCGTCGCGGGCACCAACGGCAAAGGCACCACCTGCCGGACGCTGGAAACGGTGCTGATGGCCGCGGGCTACAAAGTGGGTGTTTACAGTTCCCCGCATCTGGTGCGCTACACCGAGCGCGTGCGCGTGCAGAATACAGAGCTGGCGGAATCCGCGCACACTGCGTCCTTTGCAGAAATCGAAGCCGCGCGCGGTGATATTTCCCTGACCTATTTTGAATACGGCACGCTGTCGGCGCTGTGGCTGTTTAAGCAGGCGCAACTGGACGTGGTGATCCTTGAAGTGGGCTTAGGCGGGCGTCTGGACGCCACCAATATGGTGGATGCCGATGTCGCAGTGGTCACCAGCATCGCACTGGATCATACCGACTGGCTGGGGCCGGATCGCGAAAGCATCGGCCGTGAAAAAGCCGGGATTTTCCGCGCGGGTAAACCGGCGATTGTCGGCGAGCCTGATATGCCGCACACCATCGGCGATGTGGCGCAGGAGAAGGGCGCGAATCTGCTGCGTCGCGACGTAGACTGGCGCTATAGCGTTGCAGAAAACGGCTGGCAGTTTGAGGATGCGCAGGGCCGGCTTGAAAACCTGCCGCTGCCGCAGGTGCCACAGCCGAATGCGGCGACGGCGCTGGCAGCGCTGCGGGCCAGCGGCCTCGCGGTGAGCGAACAGGCCATTCGCGACGGCATTAAGGATGCGCTCCTGCCCGGACGCTTTCAGATTGTCAGCGAGTCGCCGCGTCTGATTCTGGATGTGGCGCATAACCCCCATGCCGCGGCATACCTCGCGGGACGTCTCAAATCCCTGCCAAAAACCGGGCGCGTGCTGGCGGTTATCGGTATGCTTCATGATAAAGATATTGGCGGCACGCTGGCCTGCATGGAGAGTGTGGTCGATAGCTGGTATTGTGCACCTCTGGAAGGCCCGCGCGGGGCGACTGCCGAACAGCTGATGGAACACCTCGGCACGGGCGCAGTCTTCACCAACGTGGAGCAGGCATGGCGCGCCGCAATGGCGGACGCCAGACCAGAAGATACCGTGCTGGTGTGTGGATCCTTCCATACGGTGGCACATGTCATGGACGTAATGGATGCGGGGAGAACCGGTGGCAAGTAAGTTTCAGAACCGTTTAGCAGGCACCATTGTGCTGGTGGCGCTGGGGGTGATTATTCTCCCGGGGCTGCTTGATGGGCAGAAAAAACATTACCAGGATGAGTTCGCGGCGATCCCGCTGGTGCCAAAACCTGGCGATCGCGATGAGCCCGATATGATGCCCGCCGCAGCCCAGGCGCTGCCTATCCAGCCGCCTGAAGGTGCAGCGGAAGAGGTGCAGGCCGGCGATGCCGCTGCGCCATCGTTAGATCCTGCGCGCTTTGCGGCGAACAGTAATCGCGACATGGATACGCTCCCGGCAGAACAACCTAAGCCTGCCCAGCAGGCCAAACCCGTTGCGAAGCCAAAACCGGTCGAAAAACCGCAGACCCGAGCCAGCGAACAGCTTGCTGCCGCCGCTGAAACACCCCCTGCGAAGCCGGTTCAGGAAGAGAAGCCAGCACCCACCGGCAAAGCCTATGTGGTTCAGCTCGGTGCGCTCAAAAATGCCGATAAAGTCAACGAGGTGGTGGCAAAATTACGTGGAGCCGGATACCGCGTTTACACGTCGCCTTCGACCCCGGTACAGGGTAAAATCACCCGGATCCTCGTCGGCCCGGATGCCTCCCGGGATAAACTGAAAGGGTCGCTCGGCGAGCTGAACCAGCTCTCCGGTCTGAGCGGCGTAGTGATGAACTATAGCGTGAACTGATATCCCCTTCTCCGGCAGGAGAGGGCCGGTGTGAGGGAGAGGCAGGCGTCCAGAGAGACGCAACCGGTCAACGGCGCTGAGCATTTTTTCAGCGCTTTTTTTATTTACGCGGGGGAAGGAAATCCCTACGCAAACGTTTTCTTTTTCTGTTAGAATTCGCCCCGAACTGGATGACAGGGCGTTTAATCGTGGGACACATATGGTCTGGATTGATTACGCCATCATTGCGGTGATAGGTTTTTCCTGTCTGGTTAGCCTGATCCGTGGCTTTGTTCGTGAAGCGTTATCGCTGGTGACATGGGGTTGTGCTTTCTTTGTTGCCAGTCATTACTACACTTACCTGTCTGTCTGGTTCACGGGCTTTGAAGATGAACTGGTACGAAATGGGATTGCCATCGCGGTGCTGTTTATCGCGACGCTACTGGTTGGCGCCATCGTCAACTATGTGATTGGCCAGCTGGTTGAAAAAACCGGTCTGTCAGGAACCGACAGGGTTCTGGGGATCTGTTTTGGTGCATTGCGAGGTGTGCTGATTGTTGCCGCGATACTGTTCTTCCTGGATACCTTTACCGGGTTCTCGAAGAGCGCAGACTGGCAGACATCGCAGCTGATCCCGCAGTTCAGCTTTATCATCAGATGGTTCTTTGACTATCTGCAAAGCTCGTCGAGTTTTTTGCCCAGAACGTAACCTGTTCTGAGATGTGGCTTAACGAGGAAATGTCGAATGTGCGGTATTGTCGGTATCGCCGGTTTCATGCCGGTAAACCAGTCTATTTATGACGCATTATCGGTGCTTCAGCACCGTGGGCAGGATGCTGCGGGTATCATCACTATTGATGCACACAACTGCTTCCGTTTACGTAAGGCTAACGGCCTGGTAAATGATGTGTTTGAAGCCCGCCACATGCAGCGTCTGCAAGGTAACATGGGTATTGGTCACGTCCGTTACCCTACCGCTGGCAGTTCCAGCGCCTCTGAAGCTCAGCCGTTTTACGTTAACTCACCGTATGGCATTACGCTGGCCCATAATGGCAACCTGACCAACGCGCATGAGCTGCGTCAGAAGCTGTTTGAAGAGAAGCGTCGCCACATTAACACCACGTCTGATTCTGAAATTCTGCTCAATATCTTTGCCAGCGAACTGGATAACTTCCGTCACTATCCGCTGGAAGCAGACAACATTTTTGCTGCCGTTGCCGCCACCAATCGTCAGATCCGCGGGGCCTATGCCTGCGTAGCGATGATTATCGGCCACGGTATGGTCGCCTTCCGCGATCCGAACGGTATTCGGCCTTTGGTACTGGGCAAGCGCGATATTGGCGACGGTCGTACCGAGTATATGGTGGCTTCTGAAAGCGTGGCACTGGATACGCTGGGCTTTGAGTTCCTGCGTGATGTCGCCCCTGGCGAAGCGGTCTATATCACTGAGAAAGGCCAGCTGTTTACCCGTCAGTGTTCAGAAAACCCGGTCAGCAATCCGTGTCTGTTCGAGTACGTGTACTTTGCTCGTCCGGACTCCTTCATCGACAAAATCTCTGTCTACAGCGCCCGCGTCAACATGGGCACTAAGCTTGGCCAGAAGATTGCCCGCGAGTGGGAAGATCTGGATATCGATGTGGTCATCCCGATCCCGGAAACCTCCTGCGATATCGCACTGGAGATGGCGCGGATCCTGGGTAAACCTTATCGTCAGGGCTTTGTGAAAAACCGCTACGTTGGCCGCACCTTTATCATGCCGGGCCAGCAGCTGCGCCGTAAGTCAGTGCGCCGTAAGCTGAACGCCAACCGCGCTGAGTTCCGTGATAAGAACGTGCTGCTGGTGGATGACTCCATTGTGCGTGGCACCACCTCAGAGCAGATTATCGAGATGGCCCGTGAAGCGGGTGCGAAGAAGGTCTATCTGGCCTCAGCGGCACCGGAAATTCGCTTCCCGAACGTGTACGGTATCGATATGCCAACCGCCACCGAGCTGATTGCGCACGGGCGTGAAGTGGACGAGATTCGTCAGATCATCGGTGCTGACGGCCTGATTTTCCAGGATCTGAACGATCTGATCGACGCGGTACGCGCCGAGAACCCGGACATTCAGCAGTTTGAGTGCTCGGTGTTTAACGGCATCTACGTCACCAAAGATGTGGATCAACAGTATCTCGATTATCTCGACTCCCTGCGTAACGACGATGCGAAAGCCGTGCAGATGGCGAACGATCTCGAAAGCTTAGAGATGCACAACGAAGGTTAATCATCTTTACAGGCGAGGGCGTCCGCCCTCGCTTGCAACTCCCGCCAAAATCCTGCACAGTCTGCCCAGTTATGGAAAGGGCGATAATCATGAAACGACTGATAGTAGGGATCTCAGGGGCCAGCGGCGCGATTTACGGCGTGCGTTTGCTGCAGGTATTGCGTGACGTCACCGACGTTGAAACCCATCTGGTGATGAGCCAGGCGGCGCGCCAGACCCTCTCCCTCGAAACCGATTATTCTCTGCGTGATGTTCAGTCGTTAGCGGATGTGGTACATGATGCCCGTGATATCGCCGCCAGTATCTCTTCTGGCTCGTTTAAAACCGCGGGCATGGTGATCCTGCCCTGTTCGATTAAAACGCTCTCCGGCATCGTCCACAGCTATACCGACACCCTGGTCACCCGTGCCGCTGACGTGGTGCTAAAAGAGCGCCGCCAACTGGTGCTGTGCGTACGTGAAACCCCGCTGCACTTAGGCCATCTGCGCCTGATGACCCAGGCGGCCGAGCTGGGCGCGGTGATCATGCCGCCCGTTCCGGCGTTTTATCATCGTCCGCAGACGCTGGATGATGTGATTAATCAGACCGTGAATCGAGTGACTGACCAGTTTGACATTCAGCTGCCGACCGATCTCTTCGCCCGCTGGCAGGGCATCTGAGCCCCGGCATGCGCCGCCTGAGTGCATAAAACCGCAAGCTGCCCTGTTTCAGGGCAATTCTGCAACCGCGATCATATCCTCAACATTTAATTCGTTTTTTCCTTTCTGACTACTGCGGTTCGTTTGGCAGACCTGCTATCTTTCACCATTAAGGCAATCTTGCAACCTTTCGTTAACATATTTAACGCCGTAATTTTGCGATGTTCGCAATCTGGCATAAGACCTGCAAGAGATCGCCTGCAGCACACAACACAACCTATTACATAATAAAATCATGACACTTGAGGGTAATGTATGAAGAAGACGGTTCTGGCTCTGTCTTTGCTGGTGGGATTAAGCGCAGCGGCAAGCAGCTATGCCGCGCTCCCACAGACCGTACGTATCGGTACTGACGCAACCTATGCGCCATTCTCATCGAAAGATGCGAAGGGTGACTTCGTTGGTTTTGATATCGACCTGGGAAATGAGATGTGCAAACGCATCTCTGTGAAATGCACCTGGGTGGGCAGCGATTTTGACGCGCTGATCCCGTCCCTGAAAGCCAAGAAAATTGATGCGATTATCTCTTCGCTCTCGATTACCGAAAAGCGTCAACAGGAGATTGCTTTCTCTGAAACCCTGTACGCCGCGAACTCCCGTCTGATTGCCGCCAAAGGTTCCCCAATCCAGCCGACCATTGATTCGCTGAAAGGCAAGCACGTGGGGGTGCTGCAGGGCTCCACCCAGGAAGGGTATGCCAACGCCAACTGGCGTGAGAAGGGCATCGATGTGGTGGCGTATCAGAACCAGGATCTGATCTATTCCGATCTGTCCGCCGGTCGTCTTGATGCGGCATTCCAGGATGAAGTCGCTGCCAGCGAAGGCTTCCTGAAGCAGCCTGCGGGCAAAGAGTTTGCCTTTGCCGGCCCGGCAGTTAAAGACAAAAAATACTTCGGGGACGGTACCGGGATTGGCCTGCGCAAAGATGACACCGAGCTGAAAGCGGCGTTTGATAAAGCGTTTACTGACCTGCGTAAAGATGGCACCTACGACAAACTGGCGAAGAAATATTTCGATTTCAATGTGTACGGTGACTAACAACGACTGAGCGGTGCGCACCATAATGACTCACTGTTATGGTGCGATCCTGCTGACTGTGAACCAGGATGGTGCAATGCGTGCGCCATTCTGCTTATAAAGTGAATAGTTAAGCACGGATGATGCACTTTTTTGCGTTTATCGGGCATTATCTTTTGCCTTGCTGACGCGATTAATGGCACATTACCCCTACCCCCGTCGGCGTAAAAATCCCGTAAGAAGACAGTCTGTTGAGGATAGATATGAAAAAATTGGTTTTGTCACTTTCTCTGGCTCTGGCATTTTCCAGCGCTACTGCGGCATTCGCAGCGATTCCGCAAAAAGTTCGTATTGGTACTGACCCAACTTATGCCCCTTTCGAATCGAAGAACGCGCAGGGCGAACTGGTGGGTTTTGATATCGATTTGGCAAAAGAGCTGTGCAAACGTATCAAAACCGAGTGTACCTTCGTCGAAAACCCTCTGGATGCGCTGATCCCGTCGCTGAAAGCGAAAAAAATCGACGCCATCATGTCTTCTCTCTCCATCACCGAAAAACGCCAGCAGGAGATTGCCTTCACCGACAAGCTCTATGCAGCAGACTCGCGTCTGGTGGTAGCGAAATCGGCTGACATTCAACCGACGCTGGAGTCGCTGAAAGGCAAGCGTGTGGGCGTGCTGCAGGGCACCACCCAGGAGACCTTCGGCAATGAACACTGGGCACCGAAGGGGATCGAAATTGTCTCCTATCAGGGCCAGGAAAATATTTACGCCGACCTGACCGCAGGCCGTATTGACGCCGCGTTCCAGGACGAAGTCGCTGCCAGCGAAGGCTTCCTGAAGCAGCCGGTCGGTAAAGATTACAAGTTCGGCGGCCCGTCCATTAAAGACGAGAAGCTCTTCGGTGTGGGTACCGGTATGGGCCTGCGCAAAGAAGATAACGAACTGCGCGAAGCGCTGAACAAGGCGTTTGCCGAGATGCGCGCCGACGGCACGTACGAAAAACTGGCGAAGAAGTACTTCGACTTTGATGTTTACGGCGGCTAATCGCCCCGCAAAATAACGTGCGACCCCTCCTGTTGCGGGAGGGGAAAAGACACGGTTTCACCACTCACGACAGGGCAGGCGGTATGCTGTACGGATTTTCTGGCGTTATTTTACAAGGCGCAATCGTCACCCTCGAGCTGGCACTCAGTTCTGTGGTGCTGGCGGTGCTCATCGGCCTTGCGGGTGCAGGGGCTAAACTGTCGGCCAACCGGGCGATGGCGCTGCTGTTTGAAGGGTACAACACGCTTATTCGTGGCGTGCCTGACCTGGTACTGATGCTGTTGATTTTTTATGGTCTGCAAATCGCACTCAACAGCCTGACCGATGCCATCGGGATGGCGCAGATTGATATCGACCCGATGGTGGCCGGTATTATCACTCTGGGCTTTATCTACGGGGCCTATTTCACCGAGACCTTCCGCGGCGCGTATCTCGCCGTTCCACGAGGGCATATCGAAGCGGCCACCGCCTTTGGTTTTACCTCCTCGCAAACCTTTCGTCGAATCATGTTTCCGGCCATGATGCGCTTTGCGCTGCCGGGGATTGGTAATAACTGGCAGGTTATCCTCAAAGCCACCGCGCTGGTCTCGCTGCTGGGACTGGAAGACGTGGTCAAAGCCACGCAGCTGGCGGGCAAAAGTACCTGGGAGCCGTTCTACTTCGCCATCGTTTGTGGGGTGATTTATCTGGTGTTTACCACCGCCTCCAATGGTGTGCTGATGCTGCTTGAACGTCGCTATTCCGTGGGTGTGAAGAGGGCTGACCTGTGATCGAGATTATTCAGGAGTACTGGAAATCACTGCTGTGGACCGACGGCTACCGCTTTACCGGCGTGGCGATCACCCTCTGGCTGTTGATCTCCTCGGTGGTGATGGGCGGCGTTCTGGCGATATTTCTTGCCATCGGCCGCGTCTCCAGCAACAACTACATTCGCTTTCCCATCTGGCTGTTCACCTATATTTTTCGCGGTACGCCGCTATACGTGCAGCTGCTGGTGTTCTATTCCGGCATGTACACGCTGGAGATTGTCAAAGGCACCGATCTGCTAAACGCCTTTTTCCGCAGCGGGCTGAACTGCACCGTGCTGGCGCTGACGTTGAATACCTGCGCCTACACCACCGAGATCTTCGCAGGTGCCATTCGCTCCGTGCCGCACGGTGAAATTGAGGCGGCGCGCGCGTACGGCTTCTCTTCGGTGAAACTCTATCGCTGCATCATTTTGCCGTCGGCGCTGCGCATCGCGCTGCCTGCTTACAGCAACGAAGTGATTTTAATGCTGCACTCCACTGCGCTGGCCTTTACCGCCACCGTGCCGGATCTGCTGAAAATCGCCCGTGATATTAACTCGGCGACCTATCAGCCGTTTACCGCATTCGGCATTGCCGCAGTGCTGTATTTAATTATTTCCTATGTCCTGATTAGCCTTTTCCGGAAAGCGGAAAAACGCTGGTTGCAGCATGTCAAACCTTCGACGCACTGAGAATTATGATGGCTGAGAACAAACTAAACGTTATCGATTTGCATAAACGCTACGGCGAACATGAAGTGCTGAAAGGGGTGTCGCTGCAGGCTAACGCGGGCGATGTGATCAGTATTATCGGCTCCTCGGGCTCCGGTAAAAGTACTTTCCTGCGCTGCATTAACTTCCTCGAAAAGCCGAGCGAAGGTTCGATTGTGGTCAGCGGTGAGAATATCAATCTGGTGCGTGACAAAGATGGCCAGCTGAAGGTGGCAGATAAACATCAGCTGCGGATGCTACGCACCCGCCTGACCATGGTGTTCCAGCACTTTAACCTCTGGAGCCACATGACGGTGCTGGAGAACGTGATGGAAGCCCCGGTGCAGGTGCTGGGCTTAAGCAAGCAGGAAGCCCGCACGCGTGCGGAAAAATATCTGGCGAAAGTGGGTATCGACGAGCGTCAGCAGATTAAATACCCGGTGCATCTGTCCGGCGGCCAGCAGCAGCGTGTCTCCATTGCCCGCGCACTGGCGATGGAGCCGGAAGTGCTGCTGTTCGACGAACCGACGTCTGCGCTGGACCCGGAGCTGGTGGGTGAAGTGCTGCGCATTATGCAGCAGCTTGCCGAAGAGGGGAAAACGATGGTGGTGGTCACCCACGAGATGGGCTTTGCCCGTAACGTCTCGAACCACGTTATCTTCCTGCATCAGGGTAAAATCGAAGAGCAGGGGCATCCGGATGACGTGTTAGCCAATCCGAAAAGCGCACGTCTGCAACAGTTCCTGAAAGGGTCATTGAAGTAGTTTTTTTATGTTGATTCCCTCTCCCTGCGGGAGAGGGAATCAGGCCGCGCTACCCGCAAGCCGATATACCCAGTCGTCATAACGCACGCCGTTAATCTCATACGCCTTTTCCAGCACCTGGGTACGCACAAATCCCGCTTTTTCTAACACCCGCACCGAGCCGCCGTTATCTGCCAGCACGTACGCATTTACTGCCGTAACACCTGCCCGGATAAAGGCGTAATCGCACATGGCGCGCAGCGCCTCGCTGGCAATGCCCTGGCCTTGTGCGGCAGGGATCACCGTATAGCCAATATCGGCCTCCTGCGGAAACTGGGCGCTGATTTGCAGCCCGATATCCCCCAGCGGTGTGGCATCATCATGGCGGCGAATCACAAACGTATGCTGCGCCGTCAGGCGGGCGGCAAACAGGCGTCGGGTCTCTTTTTCTGAAGCAATAGCAGCCATATAGCGCATGATCTCAGGCGCTTCACGAAGCCGGCGAAAGAAAGCCCAGTCAGAGGGCTCGAAAGGGGAAAGAGAAAGCCGGGGAGTGGTTATGGTTGCCATCGTGACGCCTTTTCCGTGGTTCAGATGCATCAATTTAACATAGCCACCCTGGGAAACTTAACCTACCACATCTCCCAGGGCTTCTTCTAAATCAAACCAGCGAAACGCAAACCCGGACGCTTCCAGCCGCTTTGGCAGGGCGCGCTGTCCACCCAGCACCAGCACCGATGATTCCCCCATCATCAGGCGGATAGCGGTAGCGGGCGCGCGGACCAGGGCAGGGCGATGCAGAGCGTGACCCAGCGCATGAGCGAACTGTTCGTTGCGGACCGGGTAAGGTGACACCATATTGAACGGGCCGCGCAGGTCATTATCCAGCAGCCAGAGAATGCCATTCACCATGTCGTCGATGTGGATCCACGCCAGATACTGGCGGCCGGTCCCCATGGGGCCGCCGAGCCCCAGCTTAAATACCGGCAGCATCTTCGCCAGAATACCGCCTTTGGGTGCCAGCACCACGCCGGTGCGCAGCAGGCACACGCGGGTGTGATCGCTCTGCGCGCCACAGGCGATTTGCTCCCAGCGGGCGCACAGCTTATGGGTAAACTCGTTGTGCGGCGGCTCCTCTTCGGTTACCACCACTTCCCCTAAATCACCGTAATATCCTGCCGCTGAACCAGAGATAAAAACCGATGGCGGCTCGCTGCTGGCCTGAAACATCTCGACCAGCCGCTGGGTGATGTTCCAGCGGCTGTTGCACAGCCGCTGCTTTTGCTCTTCGGTCCAGCGCTTGTCGGCGATCGGTTCGCCCGCGAGGTTAATGACGGCGTCAAAGGGGTTAAGATCCTGATGCTCGGTCAGCCCTTTCCAGATGTCGAGGCCAGCCCCGAGTACCTGACGCGCCTTCTCCGGGCTGCGCGTGACTACCGTGACCTCGTGGCCCAGCACCTGCAGGCGCGGGATAAGATGACGGCCAATCAGGCCGGTGCCACCGGTTACCAGGATCTTCATACTGCCTCCAGGGTTACGCCTGGCGCTCCCAGCTTAACGTCATCGAGACGGAGTCGGCATAGCGCAGCGCGTGAAGTTTATCGATCTCTACTTCAGCATAGGTGACCCAGTGATGATCGCATGCGATATCCAGCACATCCTGAGTTAATTTTTCCAGTAAAGAGAACCGGTTACTCTCAACATGGTTAATGATGTTTTTGGTGATGGTGCGATAGTTAAGCGCGTCATTGATATCTTCACTGGCGCGGGCTTTGTCAGCCGGATAGTGGATCGCCACATTGACGACAATATCCTGCTTGTTAGCGCGCTCCTCATCCTTGATACCGATATAGGTGCGCAGGCGTAAATTTTTAATGCGAATAACAGCGTTGTGTCGGGACATTGCAGGCCTCCTCTGTGTCATTTTTGTCATCATGATACATGAGTAAACCGCCAGCACGCGCTTAAATTTGCTGGGCTTTTTGCAGCGCGCGATCCGTCGCCGGGCGGGTACGAATACGCTCAAACCAATTATTCACCGCTGGCCACGAGGCTAAATCGACGCGATGGCTGACATGGGTATTGACCCACGGCCAGCAGGCGATATCGGCAATGCTGTAGTGATCCCCGCCGAGCCACGGTGATTTTTCCAGGCGCTTATTCAGCACGTTATACAGCCGCTGCGTCTCCACCTGAAAGCGTTCGATGGCGTAGGGGATGGGCTGCGGCGCCGCGTGATTGAAGTGGTAATTCTGCGCGATCATCGGGCCCAGTTCGCTCACCTGCCAGACCAGCCACTGCAGCGTCACATGGCGCTCGCGCAGCTCACCGCTGAGCAACTTGCCTGTTTTTTCCGCCAGGTACAGCAAAATCTCGCCGGATTCAAACAGACTCAGCGGTGCACCGCCGTCATTGGGCTGGGTGTCGACAATGGCGGGGATTTTATTGTTCGGTGAAATGGCGAGAAAGTCGGGACGAAACTGGTCGCCTTTGCTGATATCGACGCGCAGGATGCGGTAGTCAAGCTGGGCCTCTTCCAGAAAGAGCGTGATCTTATGGCCATTTGCGGTAGGGGCATAATAAAGGTCAATCATTTCATCTCCTGTGGTGACTGTTTTCCCGGCATAGGATCGAGTATAGGTGGTGGTGCTAAATCGTGAGTTTTCATCAAGTGACAGTCGGCCCTGGAGGTTATATTTTGATTACACACCCATCACTCAATGAGGATGCTATGAGCCAACCTGCGATTACCCTGTGGTCAGATGCCGATTTTTACTCACCGTACGTCATGAGCGTGTATGTCGCGCTGGCGGAGAAAGGATTGCCCTTTACCCTGAAGAGCGTTGACCTTAACCGTGGCGAGCATCTTCAACCCGAGTGGCGCGGTTATGCGCTGACCCGCCGTGTGCCGGTGCTGGAAATTGAAGGCTTCGAACTCAGCGAATCTTCCGCCATTGCGGAGTATCTGGAGGAGCGCTTTGCCCCGCCGGAGTGGGAGCGGATCTATCCTCTGGATCTGCAAAAACGCGCCCGCGCGCGCCAGATTCAGGCGTGGTTGCGCAGCGACCTGATGCCGATCCGGCAAGAGCGCTCAACCGACGTGGTGTTTGGCGGTGCGAAGAAACCCGCCCTGAGTGAAGCCGGACAGCGCGCGGCCAGCCAACTGTGCGACACGGCGGCGGCGTTGCTTGCTCACGGTAACCCTAATTTGTTCGGCGAATGGTGCATTGCGGATGCCGATCTGGCGCTAATGCTCAACCGTCTGGTGCTTAACGGTGACGATGTACCACTGCAGCTGGTGGACTATGCCACCTTCCAGTGGCAGCGCGCCTCCGTCCAGCGCTATGCGGCGCTTTCGGCGAAGCGGGGTGGCTGATAAGCACGGCTGATTCGGGTATGATGAGGCAGCTTTTCTCTACATGGAGTCATCGATGAAACTGATGTTTGCATCGGACATTCACGGTTCGCTTCCGGCGACCGAACGGGTGCTTTCTCTGTTTAATCAGAGCGGTGCACAATGGCTGGTAATCCTCGGCGATGTGCTGAATCATGGCCCACGCAATCCGCTGCCCGAAGGCTATGCGCCTGCGCAGGTCGCCGAGCGGCTGAACGCCATCGCGTCGCGCATTATCGCCGTGCGCGGTAACTGCGATAGCGAAGTTGACCAGATGCTGCTGCACTTTCCGATTACCGCCCCCTGGCAGCAGATCCTGTTGGAAAAATGCCGCCTGTTTGTGACCCATGGACATCTGTTCGGCCCGGACAACCTGCCGGCGCTGAACGCTGGCGATGTGCTGGTTTATGGTCATACTCATATTCCGGTCGCCGGGAAGCAGGGCGATATCATGCATTTCAACCCCGGTTCCGTCAGCCTGCCTAAAGGCGGATTCCCCGCCAGTTACGGCATGCTGGAAGAGAACCATTTGTGCGTTATGACGCTGAATGACGGCCAGGTTATTGCGCAGTCCGAGATTAATCCGTAATTTACTCCTCAACAGTAAACGCGCCGCAAGAGCGCTTTAAAGAGAAGGTTTCCCGATGGTGGAGCACAGTCATTTGGCAAGTACTGAATGGGTCGATATTGTCAGCGAAGACAATGAAGTCATTGCGCAGGCGAGCCGCGAACAGATGCGGGCGCAGCGTCTGCGTCATCGCGCAACCTATATCGTGGTGCACGATGGCATGGGCAAAATTCTGGTCCAGCGCCGTACAGAAACGAAAGACTTTATGCCGGGCATGCTTGATGCCACCGCCGGGGGCGTGGTGCAGGCCGATGAGCAGTTACTCGAGTCCGCCCGCCGGGAAGCGGAAGAGGAGCTGGGTATTGCCGGGGTGCCGTTCGCCGAGCACGGGCAGTTCTATTTTGAAGACAAGCACTGTCGCGTCTGGGGTGGGCTTTTTAGCTGCGTCTCCCACGGACCGTTTGCGCTGCAGGAAGAAGAGGTGAGTGAGGTCAGCTGGATGACGCCTGCTGAGATCACCGCGCGTTGCGACGATTTCACCCCGGACTCGCTGAAAGCGCTGGCCCTGTGGATGAGCCGCAATGCCAGCAACGAACCGGTTAAGCACGAAGAAGCCTAACCGCAGCAGCAATAAAAAAGGCGACCATCAGGTCGCCTTTTTGCGTTGGGGTGCTGCTTACTGCTGTGAAGACTGGATCGCGGTCAGGGCGATGGTGTAGACGATATCGTCAACCAGCGCGCCACGAGACAGGTCGTTCACCGGCTTGCGCATACCCTGCAGCATCGGCCCGATTGAGATCAGGTCGGCTGAACGCTGTACCGCTTTGTAGGTGGTGTTACCGGTGTTCAGATCCGGGAAGATGAACACGGTAGCGCGACCAGCAACCGGGGAGTTAGGCGCTTTGGATTTCGCTACGTCAGCCATTACTGCGGCGTCGTACTGCAGCGGGCCATCGATAACCAGATCCGGGCGTTTTTCCTGCGCCAGACGCGTCGCTTCACGCACTTTCTCTACATCGCTACCGGCACCAGAGTTACCGGTTGAGTAGGAGAGCATTGCTACGCGTGGTTCGATACCGAACGCGATCGCGGAATCAGCGGACTGAATCGCGATTTCTGCCAGTTGTTCAGCCGTTGGATCCGGGTTGATCGCACAGTCGCCGTAAACGTAAACCTGTTCTGGCAGCAGCATGAAGAACACAGAAGAAACCAGCGAGCTGCCAGGTGCGGTTTTAATCAACTGCAGCGGTGGACGGATGGTGTTCGCCGTGGTGTGTACCGCACCGGAAACCAGACCGTCAACTTCGTCCTGCTCCAGCATCAGCGTACCGAGCACCACGTTGTCTTCCAGCTGTTCGCGGGCAACCGCTTCGGTCATCCCTTTGCTCTTACGCAGTTCGACCAGACGGGCAACATAGCTCTCGCGTACCACTTCTGGATCAACGATTTCGATACCTGAACCCAGCTCAACGCCCTGAGACGCTGCAACGCGGGTGATCTCATCCGGGTTGCCCAGCAGCACACAGGTCGCGATACCGCGTTCTGCACAGATAGCGGCTGCTTTAACGGTACGTGGTTCGTCGCCTTCTGGCAGAACAACACGCTTGCCGGCTTTGCGCGCCAGCTCGGTGAGCTGGTAACGGAAGGCTGGCGGAGAGAGACGACGGCTGCGCTCGGAGGTCGCGGTCAGGGATTCAATCCAGTCAGCGTTGATGCAACCAGCAACGTATTCCTGCACTTTCTCGATACGCTGGTGGTCATCAACCGGCACTTCCAGGTTGAAGCTCTGCAGGCTCAGAGAGGTCTGCCAGGTGTTGGTGTTGACCATGAATACTGGCAGGCCAGTCTCAAACGCGCGTTCGCACAGCTTGCTGACGCGTGGGTCCATTTCGTAGGCGCCGGTAAGCAGGATCGCGCCGATTTCTACGCCGTTCATCGCCGCCAGGCACGCTGCAACCAGCACGTCCGGACGGTCAGCAGAGGTCACCAGCAGAGAACCTGCACGGAAGTGTTCCAGCATGTGCGGAATGCTACGCGCACAGAAGGTCACAGACTTCACGCGACGGGTATTGATGTCGCCTTCGTTAACTACGGTCGCATTCAGGTGACGCGCCATGTCGATGGCACGCGTTGCGATCAGATCGAAGCTCCACTGCACTGCGCCCAGAACTGGCAGAGAACTGTATTCCTGCAGTTTAGCCGGATCAATTTTCACCACTTTCGCTTTGGAAGAGTCGTCGAAAATCTCGGACAGGTCAGGACGGGTACGGCCTTGCTCATCAACCGGTGCGTTCAGCTTGTTCACGATAACGCCGGTGATGTTGGCGTTTTTCGCGCCGCCGAAGCTGCTGCGGGTCAGCTCAATACGCTCTTTCAGCTGTTCCGGGGTATCGGTACCCTGGGACATCACGAACACGATTTCTGCGTTCAGCGTCTTGGCGATTTCGAAGTTCAGAGACTGGGCAAACTGATGCTTGCGCGTCGGTACCAAACCTTCAACCAGCACCACTTCCGCATCCTGCGCGTTAGCGTGATAGTTGGCGATGATCTCTTCCATCAGCACATCTTGCTGGTTGCTGGAGAGCAGAGACTCAACGTGACTCATTTTCAGCGGTTCAGCGGCTGGCAGAGTCGAGTTTGCGCGAATAATCGCGGTGGTCTGATCGGGAGCATCGCCACCAGCACGTGGTTGCGCAATTGGTTTAAACACGCTCAGACGAACGCCTTTGCGTTCCATCGCACGGATCACACCGAGGCTGACGCTGGTCAGGCCTACGCTGGTTCCGGTCGGGATTAGCATAATAGTACGGGACACGATTTATCCTCTTTCGTTACCGCCCAAAACGGGCGGGCGACAAAACAGCACCGCCAGCATGGCTGGCGGTGTGGAATCAGGCAGTCAGACGGTTTGCGTCTTGCGCGATAACCAGCTCTTCGTTGGTTGGGATAACCATCGCGAGGCGGGTACCTTCTTTGTTGATGAAGCCAGACTTACCAAAGCGCGCGGCCAGGTTACGTTCGTGGTCAACATCAAAGCCCAGCACGCCCAGTTTGCCCAGGGACAGCTCGCGTACCATTGCTGCGTTCTCGCCGATACCACCGGTGAATACGATCCCGTCCAGACGACCGTCCATCAGCGCAGTGTAAGAGCCGATGTATTTTGCCAGGCGGTGGCAGTAAACGTCCATTGCACGCTTCGCATCTTCTTTAGACGCGTAGTTGTCTTCAACGTAACGGCAATCGCTGGTGACTTCGGTCAGACCCAGCAGGCCAGACTCTTTGGTCAGCATGGTGTTGATCTGGTCAACGCTCATGCCCAGGTTGTCGTGCAGGAAGAAGATGATCGCTGGATCGATGTCACCGGTACGGGTGCCCATTACCAGGCCTTCCAGTGGGGTCAGACCCATGGAGGTATCAACACATTCGCCGTTACGGATAGCAGAAACGGAACCGCCGTTACCCAGGTGACAAGTGATGATGTTCACTTCTTCAACTGGCTTGTTCAGCATTTTCGCGGCTTCCTGAGTCACATAGTAGTGACTGGTGCCGTGGAAGCCGTAGCGGCGCACGCCGTGCTCTTTGTAGAGGTTGTACGGCAGGGCGTACAGGTAAGACTCTTCCGGCATAGTCTGGTGGAACGCAGTGTCGAACACGGCCACGTTTTTGTCTTTTAAATGCGGGAAGGATTTCAGCGCTTCGGTGATACCGATCAGGTGAGCCGGGTTGTGCAGCGGTGCAAATGGCGCTGCATCTTTGATACCCTGAATCACGGTTTCATCGATGATTACAGATTTGGTGTACTTCTCGCCACCATGAACGATACGATGACCGATAGAGGTCAGCTGAGCGGACAGTTCTGGTTTTTGTGCCAGAATAGTGTTAACGATAAAGTTCAGCGCTTCACTGTGAGCGGCGCCTGCACCTAAAGCCGCTTCTTGTTTGCTGCCGTCCATTTTCCACTTGAGACGTGCTTCAGGAAGATGGAAACATTCGGCCAAACCAGAGAGGTACTCTTCACCGTTGAGCGCATCGATGATGGCGAATTTCAGTGAGGAGCTACCGCAGTTCAGAACCAGTACTAACTTACTCGACATGGAAGTACCTATTATTGATACGTGGCTAAAAAAACGTCAGTGAGTCTTAAAGCGTAACGCAAGATCAGGCTGACATTTATGATTAACATCATGCCGGAAGTACATTTCGGCATGACGAAAGGAATACATATGATTTTATGCCATTTTGCGCATTTTTCCGGCAATGGCATAATGTGCGATAATTTGACGAGTTAACGATTCTCGCCTAAGGCCTTTGCAGACCGGCACAGGATACCCGATACTGGGTAGCGCTGACAAAAGTTTTTGAACGTTGTCATGACCAGTTGTGGATTTGCACGAATTTTTTAATTTTTATATGTGAAGTTGAGGTAAGCCATGTCGACACCCGTGAACCCTTCCGTGAGCTTCTTTAGTCTGTTTCGTCGTGGACAGCACTATTCGAAGACGTGGCCAATGGAAAAGCGCCTGGCGCCCGTCTTTATTGAAAACCGTGCGATTCGCGCCACCCGTTATGCGATTCGCCTGATGCCGCCGATCGCCATCTTTACCCTGTGCTGGCAGATAGCCCTGGGCGGACAGCTGGGGCCGGCGGTCGCCACCGCCTTGTTTGCCCTGAGTCTGCCGATGCAGGGATTATGGTGGCTGGGTAAACGCTCCGTCACCCCGTTGCCGCCCACCGTTTTAAACTGGTTTTATGAAGTCCGTGGCCGGTTGCAGGATGCAGGCCAGGCCCTCGCGCCGGTAGAAGGCAAACCGGATTACCAGGCGCTGGCCGACACCCTTAAGCGGGCATTTAACCAACTTGATAAAACATTCCTCGATGACTTGTGATTGATCATCGAAACGGTCACAAAAAAAAGGCACAGTAACAAACCGTTACCGTGTCTTTTTTTTAATGCTGCATTGCGCAACAGGAGTCGAAAGATGGAAATGACCCACGCTCAACGTCTGATTTTGTCTAATCAGTACAAAATGATGACTATGCTTGATCCCGACAACGCCGAGCGCTATCGCCGCCTGCAGACTATCGTCGAACGTGGCTTTGGCTTACAGATGCGCGAGCTGGATCGCGAGTTTGGTGAGCTGAAAGAAGAGACCTGTCGCACCGTGATCGACATTATGGAGATGTATCACGCGCTGCATGTATCGTGGGCGAACCTGAAAGATGCCCAGACCATTGATGAACGTCGCGTGACCTTCCTCGGCTATGACGCGGCTACCGAATCCCGCTACCTGAGCTATGTGCGCTTTATGGTGAACGTGGAAGGGCGCTATACCCATTTTGATGCCGGTACGCATGGCTTTAATGCCCAGACGCCGATGTGGGATAAATATCAGCGCATGCTTAGCGCATGGCACGCCTGTCCGCGCCAGTACCATTTGAGCAGCAACGAGATCCAACAAATTATTAATGCCTGACGGAGGTTGATGTGCAGTGTAAAGGTTTTCTGTTTGATCTGGACGGTACGCTGGTGGACTCCCTGCCAGTTGTAGAACGCTCCTGGTGCCACTGGGCCGACAGACATGGCATCGACCATCAGGACGTGCTGAATTTTATCCATGGCAAACAGGCCATAACCTCTTTACGGCACTTCTTATCCGGACGAAGTGAAGCGGATATCCAGGCGGAGTTTCGCTGGCTGGAGCAAATAGAGGCCACCGATACCGACGGCATTACCGCGCTGCCGGGGGCGATGGCGCTGCTCAGACACCTCAATGAAAGCGCGATCCCGTGGGCCATCGTCACCTCCGGCTCTGTTCCTGTGGCCCATGCGCGCCACAAGGCCGCAGGGTTGCCGATGCCAGAAGTGTTTGTTACCGCTGAACGCGTGAAGCGCGGTAAGCCTGAGCCGGACGCTTTTTTACTGGGCGCAGAGCTGCTGGGGCTGGCCCCTGAAGCGTGCGTCGTTGTCGAAGACGCCGCTGCCGGGGTGCTGGCAGGCCTCAATGCCGGAAGCCACGTTATCGCCGTTAATGTGCCCGCCGACTCCCCACGTCTGGATGAAGCCGACTTTGTACTGACCACGCTGGAGGCGCTGGCGGTAAGCCGTTCCGCCGACGGGAATGTAACCGTCACGCGGAAAGTGTAATCACATGATGTAGCCCCACATTGCTGGGGCTTTTTTATGGCACTATTTCTCGCACTCTTTTCTGACAAGGACCTGTTTTGAACGGTGAACTTACCTGGGTGTTGAGCTTGCTGCTCATCGCTATCCTCCTTTTTGCGACCGGCAAAGTGCGCATGGACGCCGTGGCGCTGCTGGTGATCGTGGCCTTTGTCCTCAGCGGCACCCTGACGCTCCCGGAAGCCTTTTCCGGTTTTAGCGATCCCAACGTTATTCTTATTGCTGCGCTGTTTATCATCGGCGACGGGCTGGTGCGTACTGGCGTGGCAACCAGTATGGGTGCCTGGCTGGTGAAGGTGGCGGGCAGCAGCGAAACCAAAATGTTGGTTTATCTGATGCTAACCGTCGCCGGGTTGGGAGCCTTTATGAGCTCTACTGGGGTGGTGGCGATCTTTATTCCCGTGGTGCTGAGCGTTTCGATGCGGATGCAAATCTCGCCCTCGCGCCTGATGATGCCGCTGAGCTTTGCCGGGCTTATCAGCGGCATGATGACCCTGGTGGCGACGCCGCCGAACCTGGTGGTCAACAGCGAGCTGCTGCGCGAAGGCCTGCAAGGGTTCAGCTTTTTTAGTGTCACCCCGCTGGGGCTGGTGATTCTGGCGATGGGCATTGTCTATATGCTGCTGACCCGCTTTGCCCTGAAAAGTGAAGGGCAGGATAAATCCCGCGATGGCTGGAAGCGGCGCACCTTCCGCGATTTGATTAAAGAGTATCGTCTGACCGGGCGGGCCCGTCGCCTCGCTATCCGTCCTGGCTCGCCGATGATTGGTCAGCGGCTGGACGATCTCAAGCTGCGCGAACGCTACGGCGCTAACGTTATTGGCGTCGAGCGCTGGCGTCGATTCCGCCGGGTTATCGTCAATGTGAACGGCGTATCCGAGTTCCGCGCCCGGGACGTGCTGCTAATTGATATGTCATCGGCGGATGTCGACCTGCGCGAATTTTGCAGCGAGCAGCTTCTGGAACCGATGGTGCTGCGCGGCGAGTACTTCTCCGATCAGGCGCTGGACGTCGGCATGGCTGAAGTCTCGCTGATCCCCGAATCTGAACTGCTCGGCAAGACGATGCGCGAAATCGGCTTTCGTACCCGCTATGGCCTGAACGTGGTGGGACTAAAACGTGACGGCGTGGCGCTGGAGGGGGCAGTGGTCGACGAGCCTCTGCAACTGGGGGACATTTTCCTCGTGGTGGGTAACTGGAAACTGATCGGCCAGCTGGGACAGGCGGGGCGCGACTTTGTGGTGCTCAATTTACCCATTGAGGTGAGTGACGCGTCTCCGGCCCATAGCCAGGCACCGCACGCCATTTTTTGTCTGGTGCTGATGGTCGCCCTGATGCTGACGGATGAAATTCCCAATCCCGTCGCCGCTATCATTGCCTGCCTGCTGATGGGCAAGTTTCGCTGTATCGATGCCGAAAGTGCCTATAAGGCGATTCACTGGCCGAGCATCATTCTGATCGTCGGCATGATGCCCTTCGCGCTGGCGCTGCAAAAAACCGGCGGTGTGGATTTGGTGGTGAAAGGGTTGATGGATCTGGGCGGCGGCTACGGCCCTTATATGATGCTGATCTGCCTGTTCGTGATGTGCGCCACCATCGGGCTGTTTATCTCAAATACGGCGACCGCAGTGCTGATGGCGCCCATCGCGCTGGCGATGGCGAAATCCATGGGCGTCTCGCCCTATCCGTTCGCCATGATGGTCGCGATGGCCGCGTCTGCGGCCTTTATGACGCCGGTCTCATCGCCCGTCAATACGCTGGTACTGGGACCGGGTAAGTATACCTTTAGCGACTTTGTGAAGCTTGGCGTGCCTTTCACCTTTTTGGTGATGGTGGTATGCGTGATCTTGATACCGGTGCTGTTCCCGTTTTAAGGGCGTTGCCCGGTTTCCGGGCAACAACCTATAAAGATGAATCCTGGCTGATCTCATCCAGCGACAGCTGGAAGCTGGGAACGAAGACCTGCATAAAGTAGTCCATCTCCTCACTGCGCCGCGCGTCGAGCGTTTTTTCCAGCCGGGATTTGGCCAGCAAAAATTCGTGATTACCGGCAGAGAGCTCTTCCAGACACTTCAGATAGGCGCACAGGGCATCGGCCTGCTTAACAATTGCGCGCTCTTCTTCGCTATAGCTGTTCTCATCGATTAGGGGCTCAAAGATATCGCGCAGCTCTTCCGGTACCATCTCCACCAGTTTTTGCTGGGCGATTTTTTCGATCGCTTTGTACTCCTGCGCAATTTGCGAATTGAAGTATTTGACCGGGGTCGGCAGATCGCCGGTCAGCACTTCTGAGGCATCATGGTACATCGCCAGCAGGGCAATACGTTCGGCGTTGGCCTGACCGTTGAACTTGCGGTTTTTAATCGCCGCCAGCGCGTGGGCCACCATCGCCACCTGCAGGCTATGTTCAGAGACGTTCTCGGTGCGTACGTTGCGCATCAGCGGCCATCGGTTGATGAGTTTCAGGCGGGAAAGATGGGCGAAAAAATGACTCTGACTCATAAGTTACCTTTTGTCTTGCACAGCGAGGTTTGATTGTGAGGGGAGGGGAGACGAGATGCAAATCGGGCTGCCATTGGCAGCCCGATTATCCTGTTACTGATGGTATCCACCGAGGAAGCGACCGAACCGGCTGATGGCCATTTCCAGCTCATCTTCACGCGGGAGCGTCACAATACGGACATGGTCCGGCCATGGCCAGTTAAACGCGGTGCCTTGCACCAGCAGCACTTTTTCCTGCAGCAGGAAGTCGAGCACCAGCTTCTGGTCATCAAAGATATTGAAGCGCTTGATGTCGATTTTCGGGAACATGTACAGCGCACCGTTCGGCTTCACGCAGGAGACGCCCGGAATGTCGTTAATCAGTTCCCACGCGCGGTTACGTTGCTCATACAGACGCCCGCCAGGCACGATAAATTCACTGATGCTCTGATACCCGCCCAGCGCCGTCTGGATGGCGTGCTGTGCCGGGACGTTTGCGCACAGGCGCATAGAGGAGAGCATTTCCAGCCCTTCGATATAGCCTTTCGCGTGTTTCTTCGGCCCGTTCAGTACCATCCAGCCCTGGCGGAAGCCCGCAACACGGTAGGTTTTGGACAGACCGTTAAAGGTGACGGTCAGCAGGTCCGGTGCCAGAGCGGCAATAGAGTGGTGCTGCGCAGCGTCGTACAGGATCTTGTCGTAAATCTCGTCGGCAAAGATGATCAGATTATGCTGACGGGCCAGCTCGACAATCTCCAGCAGCAGCTCTTTTGAGTAGACTGCGCCGGTAGGGTTATTAGGGTTAATGATCACGATACCGCGGGTACGCGGCGTGATTTTGGCGCGAATATCGTCCAGGTCAGGGAACCAGCCTGCCGATTCATCACACAGGTAATGAACCGCTTTACCGCTGGAGAGCGATACTGCGGCGGTCCACAGCGGATAATCCGGTGCAGGCACCAGCATTTCGTCGCCGCTGTTCAGCAGGGCCTGCATCGACTGGACGATCAGCTCAGAGACACCGTTGCCGATATAGATATCTTCAACCGTCACATCGCGCATGCCGCGCGCCTGATAGTGCTGCATGATCGCTTTACGCGCCGTGTAGAGACCTTTCGAGTCGCTGTAGCCTTGCGCTGTCGGCAGGTTGCGGATCACATCAACCAGAATTTCATCCGGTGCATCAAAACCAAATGGCGCCGGGTTGCCGATATTAAGTTTAAGAACTTTATTGCCTTCTTCTTCAAGGCGTTTTGCCTCTTTAAGAACCGGGCCACGAATGTCGTAACAAACGTTATCTAACTTACTGGATTTTTCGATGGGTGACATGAACCTTTAACCTTTTCGCTGTTATTGCTACTTCCTGCCGTGGAAGTCAGCACGAAACAATGTACTCCTGCATCGCCCGGTTTTGAAGCGTAAACAGGAGAACATTTTGTGCATACTGTTAAACTACAGGCAATATTTTTATCTGTATTTTTCGTTAACATGGATTTTCCATGCCGGGTAGCGACGTTCTTATGGTTGAATGTTTTGATTAGTGTGGTTTATTGTGGATTTTTCACTGTAAAAATGGTGCGGGCCGGGCGATTTACCGCGGCGGTGCTACAGTTTCTGGTAGCAATCTTTCGTAAAAGCTGAAGCGAGCGTGACGCGTAATCTAAAAACGCGTTTTAAATAAACGTTACGCGTTTGAAAATAATGTTAAGCATTATTAATCAATAAGTCCTGATTAAAATATTATTTATTTCTTAATAAATATGAATTCGCAACTTTCGTTAATATAAATTAAATTAGTTTAGCCAGTTATCAATCAGGTTAAATCAGATAAGATGCAATAAGACTTATAAACAAAAGGGATTTGGGTTAAGATGTCGCACAAGGACAGGCGGGGCAAGAAGCCGTTGCTGGCCTCGCTGTCGTTCCTTTTATTAGTTTCTTGTTATTGCTAGAATTATCTCTGCCTTGCTAAGTTAAGCAATACCATTGCTGCGTAGCCTTTACTGCGATAAAGTTGGCGCTGGAAATGCTGTTCCTTTACGGCATTTACATTATCCAGCAAGCATTTATATATCTCGAGTGTTGTTGAGAATAAAAATATCGTCAGATAAGTTGTTTCTGACCGCTGATATACCCAGCACGATTACTTTATGCAGGCACACTGCCAGACCGGGACGTCAGAGGGTTTTGTTCAGAAGGAACTGTTTTACTTTTACGCACACAGCTTAACCTCGGGGCAGCTCCGCGCGAGTAACCTGTAAGTGAAAAGACATGAATATTGCAAATCGTCCGATACTGAATCTCGACCTCGATCTGCTGAGAACCTTTGTTGCGGTCGCCGATCTGAACACCTTTGCTGCTGCGGCGGCGGCAGTTTGCCGTACCCAATCTGCGGTCAGTCAACAAATGCAACGACTGGAGCAACTGGTCGGTAAAGAGCTTTTTGCCCGTCATGGCCGCAATAAGCTGTTAACTGAACACGGTATTCAGCTGCTGGGCTATGCCCGAAAAATTCTTCGTTTTAATGACGAAGCATGTACGTCATTAATGTTTAGTAATCTGCAGGGTGTCTTAACCTTAGGCGCTTCGGATGAGTCCGCCGATACCATTCTGCCGTTCCTGCTAAACCGCATCAGTTCGGTTTATCCGAAACTTGCGCTGGATGTCAGGGTAAAGCGCAACGCGTTTATGGTTGATATGCTTCAGGAACAGGAAGTCGATCTGGTGGTGACCACGCACCGTGCCGGGCAGTTTGATTGTCTGACGCTGCGCACCTCTCCGACCCACTGGTACTGTGCTGCTGAGTTTGTGTTACAGCGCGGTGAGCCCGTACCGCTGGTTCTGCTGGACGATCCCAGTCCGTTCCGCGATATCGTGTTATCCACGCTCACTGCCGCTAATATCCCCTGGCGACTCGCGTACGTGGCCTCCACGTTGCCTGCCGTGCGCGCCGCAGTAAAAGCGGGGCTTGGGGTGACCGCTCGCCCGGTGGAGATGATGAGTCCCGACTTACGCGTATTAGGTAAAGCGGACGGATTGCCACAGCTGCCTGACACGGAGTACATGCTCTGCCATAACCCGTTGAGCAACAACGAGCTGGCGCAGACCATTTTCACGGCGATGGATAACTATCATAATCCGTGGCAGTACAATAATGTTACCCCGGAAGGGGGGGATGACTCCCTGGTAACCGAGCGCGATTTCGAGTAAGCGAATCGCTAATATTTCGGTAACAAATTGCTTCTGCAAAAAAAGAATCACTGAGGCTCATTTGCGGCCCAGTGGTTCTTTTTTATCATCTGGTCCCAGTGGTTTGGCTTAAGTTGCAATTAATAATCATGTTTATCAATGGCATGGTCATTCGCCCTGTCTGGGTTCCCCCACGCGCTTCTCTCCGTACAATGTCAATGGGCATGTTAAAAAAGCAGCAAAGATGTTGCCGTTTTTTTGATTGAATTAACAAAAGCGTGTCACAGATCAAGAAAATACTCCTCTTTGGGGGGAGGAATCAGCGGCAAATCCTGTCAAACTAAGAGGGTAATCTTGGCATTAATACATTACGGACACGATTCAACACCCTAACGCAGGAACACGCCTCACGCCTCGTGAGGGGAAAAGGGCATTAAATGTTAATGAAGATCGAACGATGTAATTTAATGTGAAGAAACTTTTGTTAAAGTTGACAAAAGGTTATAGAAAGGAGTAAAAAACCTCATCATTTTGCTGTCTATGTCTCATTTTCGACAGTTAGTGTACGGTTATTTGTTCCTCCCCATGAATCGATGTGATGCCCATCTGCCAGTAAGAGCAGGGTTTACAGGTATCACTTTTGATGAGTAAGCAATGAGTATGTCAACATCCACAGAAGTCATCGCTCATCACTGGGCATTCGCAATCTTTCTTATCGTTGCCATTGGCCTGTGCTGCCTGATGCTTGTCGGCGGCTGGTTCCTGGGCGGTCGCGCCCGCGCAAGGCACAAAAACACGCCATTCGAATCGGGTATCGATTCGGTAGGTACCGCGCGTTTACGCCTGTCTGCCAAATTCTATCTGGTGGCCATGTTCTTCGTCATCTTCGACGTGGAAGCGCTTTACCTGTTCGCATGGTCTGTCTCTATCCGCGAAAGTGGTTGGGTAGGCTTTGTCGAGGCCGCAATTTTCATTTTAGTGTTACTGGCCGGTCTGGTTTATCTGGTGCGTATCGGCGCGCTGGACTGGACACCTGTACGCTCACGCCGTGAACGTACCAACCCGGAAAACAGTATCTCTAATCGTCAGCAGTAACAGCGAGGCAATAAGATGGATTATACGCTCACCCGCATAGATCCTAACGGTGAGAATGACCGTTACCCCCTGCAAAAGCAGGAGATCGTAACCGACCCCCTGGAGCAAGAAGTCAACAAAAGCGTGTACATGGGCAAGCTCGAGAATGCCATGCACGATATGGTCAACTGGGGACGCAAGAACTCAATCTGGCCGTATAACTTCGGTCTTTCTTGCTGCTACGTTGAAATGGTGACGTCATTCACTGCGGTGCATGACGTTGCGCGTTTTGGTGCAGAAGTACTGCGTGCCTCCCCGCGTCAGGCTGACCTGATGGTGGTGGCGGGGACCTGCTTTACCAAAATGGCGCCGGTCATTCAGCGCCTTTATGACCAGATGCTTGAGCCAAAATGGGTTATCTCCATGGGCGCTTGTGCTAACTCTGGCGGCATGTACGACATCTATTCCGTCGTGCAGGGCGTAGACAAGTTCATTCCGGTGGACGTTTACATCCCGGGCTGCCCACCGCGTCCTGAGGCCTATATGCAGGCCCTGATGCTGCTGCAGGAGTCGATTGGCAAAGAACGCCGTCCGCTCTCCTGGGTTGTGGGCGATCAGGGCGTGTACCGCGCTAACATGCAGTCTGAGCGCGAGCGTAAACGCGGCGAACGTATTGCCGTTACCAACCTGCGTACACCAGACGAAATTTAATTTGCGCCTGTGGGCTGGAGATAACCTTCGCATATCACTATTCAAATAGCGCGAAGCCACGCCCAACAGTCACCACGGACCATTTGCAATGGTGAACACTATGACCGACTTAACCGCGCAAGACGCCGCCTGGCAAACACGGGATCATCTCGATGACCCGGTCATTGGCGAAATGCGCAACCGTTTTGGGCCGGATGCCTTTACTGTTCAGGCCACCCGTACCGGGGTACCCGTTGTTTGGGTGAAGCGTGAGCAATTACTGGAAGTGGTTGATTTCCTAAAGAAACTACCTAAACCTTACGTCATGCTGTTTGACCTACACGGCATGGATGAGCGACTGCGTACGCACCGCCACGGTTTACCCGCGGCGGATTTTTCCGTTTTCTACCACCTGATCTCAATAGACCGTAATACGGATATCATGCTCAAGGTGGCATTGTCTGAAAACGACATGCATCTGCCGACCGTCACCAAACTGTTCCCGAACGCTAACTGGTATGAGCGTGAGACCTGGGAAATGTTTGGCATGACTTTCGATGGCCACCCGCACCTGACGCGCATCATGATGCCGCCGACGTGGACTGGTCACCCGCTGCGTAAAGATTATCCGGCGCGCGCCACTGAATTCGATCCGTTTGAGCTGACCAAAGCCAAGCAGGATCTGGAGATGGAAGCGCTGACCTTCAAGCCGGAAGACTGGGGCATGAAGCGCGGTACCGAAAACGAGGACTTCATGTTCCTCAACCTCGGTCCGAACCACCCGTCTGCGCACGGTGCATTCCGTATTATTCTTCAGCTCGACGGCGAAGAGATTGTCGACTGTGTGCCAGACGTGGGCTATCACCACCGTGGCGCAGAGAAGATGGGCGAACGGCAGTCCTGGCACAGCTACATTCCGTACACCGACCGTATCGAGTACCTCGGCGGCTGCGTGAACGAAATGCCTTACGTGCTGGCGGTTGAAAAACTGGCCGGCATTAAAGTGCCGGAACGCGTAGACGTGATCCGCGTGATGCTGTCTGAACTGTTCCGTATCAACAGCCACCTGCTGTACATCTCAACGTTTATCCAGGACGTTGGTGCGATGACCCCGGTGTTCTTCGCCTTTACCGACCGTCAGAAAATTTATGATCTGGTGGAAGCGATTACAGGCTTCCGTATGCACCCGGCCTGGTTCCGTATCGGCGGTGTGGCGCACGACCTGCCGCGCGGCTGGGATCGTCTGCTGCGTGAGTTCCTCGACTGGATGCCAAAACGTCTGGCGTCATACGAGAAAGCCGCACTGCGTAACTCGATCCTGATTGGCCGTTCGAAAGGCGTTGCCGCTTATGGCGCGAAAGAGGCGCTGGAGTGGGGCACCACCGGTGCTGGCCTGCGTGCAACCGGTATTGATTTCGACGTGCGTAAAGCCCGTCCTTACTCTGGCTACGAAAACTTCGACTTTGAAGTGCCGGTTGGCGGCGGCGTGTCCGACTGCTACACCCGCGTAATGCTGAAAGTGGAAGAGCTGCGTCAGAGTCTGCGCATCCTTGAGCAGTGCCTCAACAACATGCCGGAAGGCCCGTTCAAGGCGGATCACCCGCTGACGACGCCGCCACCGAAAGAGCGCACGCTGCAACATATCGAAACCTTGATCACGCACTTCCTGCAGGTTTCGTGGGGTCCGGTGATGCCGGCCAACGAATCCTTCCAGATGATTGAAGCGACCAAGGGGATCAACAGTTATTACCTGACCAGCGACGGCAGCACCATGAGCTACCGTACGCGTATCCGTACCCCGAGCTTTGCGCACCTGCAGCAAATCCCGGCCGCCATTCGCGGCAGTCTGGTCTCCGACCTGATTGTGTATCTGGGTAGTATCGATTTTGTTATGTCAGACGTGGACCGCTAATTATGCACGAGAATCAACAACCACAAACCGAGGCTTTTGAGCTGAGTGCCGCAGAACGTGCTGCGATTGAGCATGAGATGCATCACTACGAAGACCCGCGTGCGGCGTCCATTGAAGCGCTGAAAATCGTTCAGAAACAGCGTGGTTGGGTGCCAGATGGAGCAATCTATGCTATCGCGGACGTGCTGGGTATTCCGGCAAGCGACGTCGAAGGCGTGGCAACGTTCTACAGCCAGATCTTCCGCCAGCCGGTTGGCCGTCATGTGATCCGCTATTGCGACAGCGTGGTATGCCATATCACCGGTTATCAGGGGATCCAGGCCGCTATCGAGAAAAAACTCGATATTAAGCCGGGACAGACCACCTTTGATGGTCGTTTTACCCTGCTGCCAACCTGCTGCCTGGGTAACTGCGACAAGGGGCCGGCGATGATGATCGATGAGGATACTCACGTTCATGTGACGCCGGAAGCGATTCCTGACCTGCTGGAGCAGTACAAATGAAAACCGTAATGCGTACTGCTGAAACGCATCCGCTGACCTGGCGTCTGCGCGATGACAAACAGCCGGTATGGCTTGATGAATATCAGAGCAAAAACGGCTATTCCGGCGCACGTAAAGCGCTGGGCGGCATGGCGCCTGATGAGATCGTCAACGCTGTGAAAGACGCTGGCCTGAAAGGGCGCGGCGGTGCAGGCTTTTCCACCGGACTGAAGTGGAGCCTGATGCCAAAAGACGAATCCATGAACATCCGTTACCTGCTGTGTAACGCCGATGAAATGGAGCCGGGCACCTACAAAGATCGCCTGTTGATGGAGCAGCTGCCGCACCTGCTGGTGGAAGGCATGCTGATCTCCGCCTTCGCGCTGAAAGCCTACCGCGGTTACATCTTCCTGCGCGGCGAGTACATCGAAGCGGCAGAGAACCTGCGCCGCGCGATTGCCGAAGCCACCGAGGCGGGCCTGCTTGGTAAAAACATTCTGGGCACCGGTTTTGACTTCGAACTGTTTGTGCACACTGGCGCCGGGCGTTATATCTGCGGTGAAGAGACCGCGCTGATTAACTCCCTGGAAGGACGCCGTGCGAACCCGCGTTCCAAGCCGCCGTTCCCGGCGAGCTCCGGCGTGTGGGGGAAACCGACCTGCGTAAACAACGTCGAAACCCTGTGCAACGTTCCGGCTATCCTTGATAACGGCGTGGCGTGGTACCAGGGCATCTCGACCAGTAAAGATGCCGGTACCAAGCTGATGGGCTTCTCGGGCCGCGTGAAAAACCCGGGCCTGTGGGAACTGCCGTTCGGTACCACCGCACGCGAAATTCTTGAAGACTACGCGGGCGGCATGCGCGATGGCCTGAAATTCAAAGCCTGGCAGCCGGGTGGGGCAGGGACAGACTTCCTGACCGAAGCCCACCTTGATCTGCCGATGGAATTCGAAAGCATTGGTAAAGCAGGCAGCCGTCTGGGTACGGCGCTGGCGATGGCCGTCGACCACGAGATCGGCATGGTGTCGCTGGTGCGTAACCTGGAAGAGTTCTTCGCCCGTGAGTCCTGCGGCTGGTGTACGCCATGTCGTGACGGTCTGCCGTGGAGCGTGAAGATCCTGCGTGCTATTGAGCGTGGCGAAGGCCAGCCTGGCGATATCGAGACACTTGAGCAACTGTGTCGATTCTTAGGGCCGGGTAAAACCTTCTGTGCGCATGCGCCAGGTGCCGTTGAGCCACTGCAAAGCGCAATTAAATATTTCCGCGACGAATTCGAAGCAGGCATCAAGCAGCCGTTCAGCAATACCCATTTGATTAATGGTATTCAGCCGAACCTGCTGAAAGCGCGCTGGTAACGACGAAGAATTTTGATTAACGCTCGAAGTTAATTCGAGCCAACTGGAAGCATGCTAATGGCTACGATTCATGTAGACGGCAAAGAATACGAGGTCAACGGCGCGGACAACCTGCTAGAAGCTTGTCTGTCCCTCGGCCTTGATATTCCGTATTTTTGCTGGCATCCGGCGCTGGGGAGCGTCGGTGCTTGCCGCCAGTGTGCGGTGAAGCAATATCAAAACGCGGAAGACACGCGTGGTCGCCTGGTGATGTCGTGTATGACACCAGCCACCGAAGGAACCTTTATTTCTATCGACGACGCGGAAGCCAAACAGTTCCGCGAAAGCGTGGTGGAGTGGTTAATGACCAACCACCCGCACGATTGTCCGGTGTGTGAAGAGGGCGGTAACTGCCATCTTCAGGATATGACCGTGATGACCGGGCACAGCTTCCGTCGCTATCGCTTTACCAAACGTACCCACCGCAATCAGGATCTGGGGCCGTTCATCTCGCATGAAATGAACCGCTGCATCGCCTGCTACCGCTGCGTGCGTTACTACAAAGATTATGCCGACGGCGAAGATCTGGGTGTATATGGCGCACATGACAACGTCTACTTTGGTCGTCCGGAAGACGGCGTGCTGGAGAGCGAGTTCTCCGGCAACCTGGTCGAAATCTGCCCGACCGGCGTCTTCACCGATAAAACGCACTCCGAGCGTTACAACCGTAAGTGGGACATGCAGTTTGCGCCAAGTATTTGCCAGCAGTGCTCTCTCGGCTGTAACACCAGCCCGGGTGAGCGCTACGGCGAACTGCGTCGTATCGAAAACCGTTACAACGGTACCGTAAACCACTACTTCCTCTGCGACCGTGGTCGTTTCGGCTATGGCTATGTGAACCTGAAAGACCGTCCGCGTCAGCCGGTTCAGCGCCGTGGCGATGACCTGATCACCCTTAACGCCGAGCAGGCGATGCAGGGTGCAGCAGATATTCTGCGCCAGTCGAAGAAAGTGATCGGTATTGGCTCCCCGCGCGCCAGCGTTGAAAGCAACTTTGCGCTGCGTGAGCTGGTGGGTGCGGATAACTTCTACACCGGTATCGCTCAGGGCGAGCAGGAACGTCTGCAGCTGGTACTGAAAGTGCTGCGCGAAGGCGGTATTCATACCCCTGCGCTGCGCGAAATCGAATCTTATGATGCGGTTCTGGTATTGGGTGAAGATTTAACCCAGACCGGCGCCCGCGTTGCGCTGGCGGTTCGTCAGGCGGTGAAAGGCAAAGCGCGCGAAATGGCAGCGGCCCAGAAAGTGGCTGACTGGCAGATTGCGGCGATCATGAATATCGGTCAGCGTGCTAAACACCCGCTGTTTGTCACTAATATCGATAACACTCGTCTGGATGATATCGCGGCGTGGACCTACTGCGCGCCGGTTGAAGATCAGGCGCGTCTTGGCTTTGCGATTGCCCATGCGCTGGACAACAGCGCCCCGGCGGTTGAAGGCCTGGATCGTGACCTGCAGAACAAGATCGATGTGATCGTACAGGCGCTGGCCGGTGCGAAGAAACCGCTGATTGTATCCGGTACGAATGCCGGTAGCGTTGAGGTCGTTCAGGCTGCAGCTAACGTTGCGAAAGCTCTGAAAGGCCGTGGCGCAGACGTCGGCGTGACCATGATTGCCCGCGCGGTAAACAGCATGGGTCTGGGAATGATTGGCGGCGGTTCTCTGGAAGCGGCGCTGAGCGAACTCGAATCCGGTGCGGCTGATGCCGTTATCGTGCTGGAAAACGACCTGCATCGTCATGCTTCTGCTGCCCGCGTCGATGCCGCCCTGTCGAAAGCGCCACTGGTGATGGTTATCGACCATCAGCGCACGGCAATCATGGACAAAGCGCATCTGGTGCTCTCTGCGGCAAGCTTCGCGGAAAGTGACGGTACCGTTATCAACAACGAAGGCCGCGCACAGCGTTTCTTCCAGGTTTACGATCCGTCTTATTACGATGCCAACATCGTGATGCTGGAAAGCTGGCGCTGGCTGCACTCCCTGCACAGCACCGTCCAGAGTCGTGAAGTGGACTGGACCCAACTCGATGACGTGATCGATGCTGCCGTTGCTGCCCTGCCGCAGCTGGCAGGCATCAAAGATGCGGCGCCGGATGCTTCCTTCCGTATTCGCGGCCAGAAGCTGGCCCGTGAACCGCACCGCTACAGTGGCCGTACTGCGATGCGTGCTAACATCAGCGTGCACGAACCGCGTCAGCCGCAGGATAAAGACACCATGTTCGCCTTCTCAATGGAAGGGAACAACCAGCCGTCTGCGCCACGTTCACAGATTCCGTTTGCCTGGGCACCAGGCTGGAACTCCCCGCAGGCATGGAACAAGTTCCAGGCTGAAGTGGGCGGTTCTCTGCGCCATGGCGATCCTGGCGTGCGCCTGATCGAAGCAAGCGAAACCGGTCTCGAGTTCTTCTCCACTGTTCCGGCAAGCTTCCAGGCGGAAGAGGGTAACTGGCGTATCGCGCCTTACTACCATCTGTTTGGTAGTGACGAAATGTCCCAGCGTTCTCCGGTGTTCCAGACCCGCATGCCGCAGCCTTACATCAAGCTCAACCCGGCTGATGCCGCGAAGCTTGGCGTGAATGCAGGCGCCCGTATCTCCTTTAGCTATGAAGGCCAGACGATCAGCCTGCCGCTGATTATCACCGACGGTCTGAGTGCAGGGCAGGTGGGTCTGCCGATGGGATTACCGGGTATTGCGCCGGTACTGGCAGGCGCGCGTCTCGATAATCTGCAGGAGGCACAAGCATGAGTTGGTTAACGCCGGATCTTATCGACATTCTGCTGAGCATCCTGAAGGCGATTGTCATTCTGCTGGTGGTCGTCACCTGCGGTGCGTTCATGAGCTTTGGTGAACGTCGTCTGCTCGGTCTGTTCCAGAACCGTTATGGACCGAACCGTGTGGGCTGGGGTGGTTCACTCCAGCTGGTCGCGGATATGATCAAGATGTTCTTTAAAGAGGACTGGATCCCGAAATTCTCGGATCGCGTCATCTTTACGCTTGCGCCGATGATCGCCTTCACCTCGCTGCTGCTGGCCTTTGCTATCGTTCCGGTCAGCCCGTCGTGGGTGGTCGCGGATCTGAACATCGGGATCCTGTTCTTCCTGATGATGGCAGGCCTCGCGGTTTACGCGGTGCTGTTCGCGGGCTGGTCCAGTAACAACAAATACTCCCTGCTGGGCGCGATGCGTGCGTCTGCCCAGACGCTGAGCTATGAAGTGTTCCTGGGTCTCTCCCTGATGGGCGTGGTGGCGCAGGCCGGGTCATTTAACATGACCGACATCGTCAACAACCAGGCCGACATCTGGAACGTGATCCCGCAGTTCTTTGGTTTTATTACCTTTGCCATCGCGGGCGTGGCGGTGTGTCACCGTCACCCGTTTGACCAGCCAGAAGCCGAGCAGGAACTGGCCGATGGTTACCACGTTGAATATTCCGGTATGAAGTTCGGTCTGTTCTTCGTGGGCGAGTACATCGGTATCGTCACCATTTCTGCGCTGATGGTAACGCTGTTCTTTGGTGGCTGGCATGGCCCGTTATTACCGCCATTCATCTGGTTCGCGCTGAAAACCGCGTTCTTTATGATGATGTTCATTTTGATTCGTGCGTCCTTACCGCGTCCGCGTTATGACCAGGTAATGTCCTTCGGCTGGAAAGTGTGCCTGCCGCTGACGCTCGTCAACTTGTTGGTAACGGCGGCTGTCATTCTCTGGCAGCAGCCATAAGGGGCTTTAGACCATGACCTTAAAAGAATTATTGGTAGGCTTCGGCACCCAGGTACGCAGTATCTGGATGATCGGCCTGCACGCGTTTGCAAAACGTGAAACCCAGATGTACCCAGAAGAGCCGGTTTATCTGCCGCCGCGCTACCGTGGCCGTATCGTGCTGACGCGCGATCCGGACGGTTCGGAGCGTTGCGTTGCCTGTAACCTGTGTGCGGTAGCGTGTCCTGTCGGCTGTATCTCTCTGCAAAAAGCCGAGACCAAAGACGGTCGCTGGTACCCGGAGTTCTTCCGCATTAACTTCTCACGCTGCATCTTCTGCGGTCTGTGTGAAGAAGCGTGCCCGACCACGGCGATTCAGTTGACCCCGGACTTCGAGCTGGGCGAATACAAACGTCAGGACCTGGTGTACGAGAAAGAGGATCTGCTGATTTCCGGTCCGGGTAAATACCCGGAATATAACTTCTACCGGATGGCGGGTATGGCAATCGACGGCAAAGATAAGGGCGAAGCAGAGAACGAAGCCAAGCCTATCGACGTCAAGAGCCTGTTACCGTAAGGAGAGGGGCAATGGAATTCGCTTTTTATATCTGTGGCCTGATCGCCATCCTGGCTACGCTGCGAGTGATTACGCACACCAACCCGGTGCATGCGCTGCTGTATTTAATCATTTCGCTGCTGGCTATTTCTGGGGTGTTCTTTGCGCTGGGCGCACACTTCGCCGGTGCGCTTGAAATCATCGTCTACGCCGGGGCCATTATGGTGCTGTTCGTGTTCGTGGTGATGATGCTGAACCTCGGTGGATCGGAAATTGAGCAGGAACGTCAGTGGTTAAAACCGCAGGTCTGGATTGGTCCGGCAATTTTGTCGGCCATCATGCTGGCGGTGATCGTGTATGCCATTCTGGGCGTCAACGATCAGGGCATCGACGGGACGCCAATCAGCGCCAAAGCGGTAGGGATCTCCCTGTTCGGGCCTTACGTTCTGGCAGTTGAACTGGCCTCCATGCTGCTGCTGGCAGGTCTGGTTGTGGCATTCCATGTCGGTCGTGAAGATCGCGCTGGCGAGGTGCTGAGCAACCGTGCTGACGACCGTGCGAAAAGAAAAACGGAGGATCACGCATGATCCCTTTACAACACGGACTGATCCTCGCAGCGATTTTATTCGTGCTGGGCTTAACCGGTCTGGTTATCCGCCGCAATCTGCTGTTCATGCTGATTAGCCTGGAAATCATGATCAACGCCGCCGCGCTGGCCTTCGTGGTCGCCGGTAGTTACTGGGGCCAGACCGATGGTCAGGTCATGTACATCCTCGCCATCACCCTTGCGGCTGCAGAAGCGAGTATTGGCCTGGCGCTGTTGCTGCAGCTCCATCGTCGCCGCCAGAACCTGAACATCGATTCAGTAAGTGAGTTGCGTGGATGAACATGCTTGCCTTAACCATTATTTTCCCGTTGATTGGCTTCCTGCTGCTGGCGTTTTCTCGCGGCCGCTGGTCGGAAAATCTGTCTGCGACCGTGGGCATTGGCTCCATCGGCCTGGCCGCGCTGGTTACCGCGTATGCGGGTATCGACTTCCTTAACAACGGCAAGCAGGCGTATACCCTGCCACTGTGGAACTGGATGTCGGTCGGCGATTTCAATATCGGTTTCAGCCTGGTGCTGGATGGCCTCTCCCTGACCATGCTCTCGGTGGTCACCGGCGTCGGCTTCCTGATCCACATGTTCGCCTCCTGGTACATGCGCGGTGAAGAGGGTTACTCCCGCTTCTTCGCCTACACCAACCTGTTTATCGCCAGCATGGTGATTCTGGTGCTGGGCGACAACCTGCTGCTGATGTATCTCGGCTGGGAAGGCGTGGGCCTGTGCTCCTATCTGCTGATCGGTTTCTACTACACCGATCCGAAGAATGGCGCAGCGGCAATGAAAGCCTTCGTCGTGACCCGTGTGGGTGACGTGTTCCTCGCGTTCGCGCTGTTCATCCTCTACAACGAGCTGGGCACGCTGAACTTCCGCGAAATGGTGGAACTGGCACCTGCGCACTTCGAGGCCGGTAACAACATGCTGACGTGGGCAGCCCTGATGCTGCTGGGCGGCGCGGTAGGGAAATCCGCACAGCTGCCGTTGCAGACCTGGCTTGCAGACGCGATGGCAGGCCCAACGCCTGTCTCCGCGCTGATCCACGCCGCAACCATGGTTACCGCGGGCGTCTACCTGATTGCCCGTACCCACGGCCTGTTCCTGATGACCCCGGAGATCCTGCATCTGGTGGGGATCGTCGGTGCGGTTACGCTGGTGCTGGCAGGCTTTGCGGCGCTGGTGCAGACCGACATCAAACGCGTTCTCGCCTACTCCACCATGAGCCAGATTGGCTACATGTTCCTGGCGCTGGGCGTGCAGGCGTGGGATGCGGCGATTTTCCATCTGATGACGCACGCGTTCTTTAAAGCGCTGCTGTTCCTCTCATCCGGTTCGGTGATCCTTGCCTGCCACCACGAGCAGAACATCTTCAAGATGGGCGGGCTGCGTAAGTCCATTCCGCTGGTTTATGCCTGCTTCCTGGTGGGCGGCGCGGCGCTGGCGGCACTGCCGTTGATTACCGCAGGCTTCTTCAGTAAGGACGAAATCCTGGCGGGAGCAATGGCGAATGGCCATATCAATCTGATGGTTGCCGGTCTGGTCGGTGCGTTTATGACCTCCCTGTATACCTTCCGTATGATTTTCATCGTCTTCCATGGAAAAGAACAAATTCACGCGCATGCAGGGAAGGGGATTACCCACCATCTGCCGCTGATTGTGCTGATGGTCCTCTCCACCTTCGTTGGCGCACTGATTGTGCCGCCGCTGCAGGGTGTTCTGCCGGGCACCACCGAGCTTGAGCACGGTCGTGTGCTGACGCTTGAAATCACCTCTGGCGTGGTCGCGATTGCGGGCATCCTGATTGCAGCATGGCTGTGGCTGGGCAAACGTACGCTGGTAACTGCGGTTGCCAACAGTGCGCCGGGCCGTCTGCTGGGCACCTGGTGGTACAACGCGTGGGGCTTCGACTGGCTGTATGACATGATCTTCGTGAAACCGTTCCTCGGCATTGCGTGGCTTATCAAGCGCGATCCGCTGAACGCGATGATGAACACCCCGGCGATCCTTTCCCGCTTTGCAGGTAAAGGCCTGCTGTTCAGCGAGAACGGCTATCTGCGCTGGTATGTGGCATCAATGAGCATTGGCGCGGTGGTCGTACTGGCGCTGCTGATGGTTCTGCGTTGATTCATAAGTGAATTTATAAAAATTCGTTGAAAATCAGGCCCCTGTCGGGGGCCTTAAAAAGGAATAAAAATCGCCATGTTATTACCCTGGCTAATCTTAATTCCCTTCATTGGTGGGTTCCTGTGCTGGCAGACCGAACGCTTTGGCGTGAAGATGCCGCGCTGGATTGCGCTGATCACCATGGGATTGACGCTTGCGCTTGGCCTGCAACTTTGGTTGCAGGGCGGCTATTCACTGACCCAGTCTGCGGGCCTGCCGCAGTGGCAGTCTGAATTTATCCTGCCGTGGATCCCGCGTTTCGGCATAACCATTCATCTGGCGATTGATGGCCTGTCGCTGCTGATGGTGGTGCTGACTGGTCTCCTCGGCGTTCTGGCGGTACTGTGCTCCTGGCAAGAAATTCAAAAATACCAGGGCTTCTTCCACCTGAACCTGATGTGGATCCTCGGCGGCGTGATCGGCGTGTTCCTGGCCATCGACATGTTCCTGTTCTTCTTCTTCTGGGAGATGATGCTGGTGCCGATGTACTTCCTGATCGCGCTGTGGGGCCATAAGGCATCCGACGGTAAAACGCGTATCACGGCGGCAACCAAGTTCTTCATCTATACCCAGGCGAGCGGTCTGGTGATGTTAATTGCCATCCTGGCGCTGGTGTTCGTGCACTATAACGCGACCGGTGTCTGGACCTTCAACTATCAGGACCTGCTGAAGACGCCAATGTCGCACGGCGTGGAATACCTGCTGATGCTGGGCTTCTTCATTGCGTTTGCGGTGAAAATGCCGGTGGTTCCGCTGCACGGCTGGCTGCCGGATGCGCACTCTCAGGCACCAACGGCGGGTTCCGTTGACCTGGCAGGGATCTTGCTGAAAACCGCGGCCTACGGTCTGCTGCGTTTCGCGCTGCCGCTGTTCCCGAATGCTTCCGCAGAGTTTGCGCCGATTGCCATGTGGCTCGGTGTGATCGGTATCATCTACGGCGCCTGGATGGCCTTCACGCAGTACGACATCAAACGTCTGATCGCGTATACCTCTGTGTCCCACATGGGCTTCGTGCTGATTGCCATCTACACCGGCAGCCAGCTGGCGTACCAGGGCGCAATCATTCAGATGATTGCCCACGGGCTGTCGGCGGCGGGTCTCTTCATCCTGTGTGGCCAGCTGTATGAACGCCTGCACACCCGCGATATGCGTCAGATGGGCGGTTTGTGGAGCAAAATTAAATGGCTGCCGGCGATGTCGATGTTCTTCGCTGTGGCCACGCTGGGGATGCCGGGTACCGGTAACTTCGTTGGCGAATTTATGATCCTGTTCGGCAGCTTTAAAGTGGTGCCGGTCATTACGGTGGTATCAACCTTCGGTCTGGTATTCGCGTCCGTTTACTCTCTGGCGATGCTGCATCGCGCCTACTTCGGTAAAGCGAAGAGCGAAATCGCAGCGAAAGAGCTGCCGGGGATGTCACTGCGCGAACTGTTTATCATTCTGTTGCTGGTTGTGCTTCTGGTACTGCTTGGCTTCTATCCGCAGCCGATTCTGGATACCTCGCATTCTGCGATGGGCAATATCCAGCAGTGGTTTGTTAATTCTGCTTCTACTACAAGGCCGTAAATCGCCATGACTTTAACTCCACAACACCTGATTGCGCTGCTACCGCTGCTGATCGTCGGATTGACGGTGGTGGTAGTGATGCTCTCCATTGCGTGGCGACGCAATCACTTCCTGAATGCCACGCTGTCGGTTCTGGGCCTTAACGCCGCACTGGTCTCCCTCTGGTTTGTTGGCCAGGCGGGGGCGATGGACGTGACGCCGCTGATGCGCGTCGACGGTTTTGCCATGCTCTATACCGGGCTGGTTCTGCTGGCGAGCCTCGCAACCTGTACCTTTGCCTACCCGTGGCTGGAAGGTTACTACGACAACAAAGAAGAGTTTTACCTGCTGGTTCTGATTGCCGCACTGGGCGGGATTCTGCTGGCGAATGCCAACCACCTGGCAGCGCTGTTCCTCGGTATTGAGCTGATCTCTCTGCCGCTGTTCGGCCTGATTGGTTATGCCTTCCGCCAGAAGCGCTCTCTGGAAGCGAGTATCAAGTATACGATCCTGTCTGCTGCTGCTTCGTCCTTCCTGCTGTTTGGTATTGCGCTGGTGTATGCCCAGTCCGGTAACCTCTCTTTCATTGCCCTCGGCAAGAGCCTCGGCGACGGTATGCTGCATGAACCGCTGCTGCTGGCGGGTCTGGGCATGATGATTGTCGGTTTGGGCTTTAAACTGTCGCTGGTACCGTTCCACCTGTGGACACCAGACGTATACCAGGGCGCACCTGCTCCGGTTTCTACCTTCCTGGCGACGGCGAGTAAAATCGCTATCTTCGGTGTGGTGATGCGTCTGTTCCTCTACGCACCGGTTGGCGATAGCGAAGCGGTACGCGTGGTGCTGGGCGTTATCGCCTTCGTGTCAATCATCTTCGGTAACCTGATGGCGCTGAGCCAGACCAACATTAAGCGTCTGCTCGGTTACTCCTCCATCTCACACCTTGGCTACCTGATGGTGGCGCTGATTGCGCTGCAGAGCGGTCAGATGTCCATGGAATCCGTCGGTGTTTACCTGGCCGGTTATCTGTTCAGCAGCCTCGGCGCGTTCGGCGTGGTAAGCCTGATGTCCAGCCCATACCGTGGCCCGGATGCCGACTCCCTGTACTCTTACCGTGGCCTGTTCTGGCACCGTCCGATTCTGTCAGCAGTAATGACCGTGATGATGCTGTCGCTGGCGGGTATCCCGATGACGCTCGGGTTTATCGGTAAGTTCTACATCATTGCCGTCGGTGTGCAGGCGAACCTGTGGTGGCTGACCGGGGCAGTGGTTGTCGGTTCGGCAATCGGTTTGTACTACTACCTGCGCGTTGCGGTGAGTCTGTATCTGAATGCACCGCAGCAGCTTAACCGCGATGCGCCGACCAACTGGCAGTACAGCGCGGGCGGGATTGTGGTACTGATTTCAGCCCTGCTGGTACTGATTTTCGGTATCTACCCGCAGCCGCTGATAAGCCTCGTGCAGCACGCGATGCCGCTGATGTAAGGAAAAACAAAAGGCAACGAAAGTTGCCTTTTTTAATGTCTGTACCCTCTCCCGTGGGAGAGGGTATCAGGCCGCACAAGGGAAAAATCAAGCCAGCTGCTTACGGCTTATCAACGGCCCATCAATCTGCTTCGTTGCCCGCTCCAGCACTTCCTCAATCACCGAGGACAGCTCGTTCAGCTCAAACTTCGCCACGTAGCCATCGGCCTTCACCTTACGGATATGATCTTCGTTGGCATTGCCGGAAAGGGAAGAGTGGATCACCACCGGAATGGCTTTCAGGATCTCATCGGTTTTGATTTTACGCGTCAGGGTAAAACCGTCCATCTCGGGCATTTCGAGATCGGTCAGCACCAGTGCGATCTTATCGGTAATCGGCACCCCTTCTGCCTGCGCCTGCGCTGCCAGTACGCCAATCTTCTCCCACGCCTCTTTGCCGGTAATGTGCATTAGCGCCGGGATCTCCATCGCCTGCAGACCTTTTTCCAGCATTGAGCGCGCCACTTTCGAGTCTTCTGCCACAATCGCGACCGCACCCGGTTTGATGTTGAATTTCGGGGTGTTCAGATTGTTGGCGTGCAGATCGTGGTTGGCGGGAGTGATGTCGTACAGGATCTGCTCCACGTCCAACACCATGGCCAGATCGTTGGTGTCAGTTTTCTCGTCGAGACAGGCGATGCTGGTGATATAGCGGCCGCTGACGGCGGTTTCTGCCGCGTGCACCTGCTTCCAGTCCAGACGCATAATATTCTCGACCGACTCCACCGCGAAGGCCTGCACGCTGCGAGCATACTCGGTGATCAGCAGAATGTTCAGGCCTGTTGCAGGTTTACAGCCCGCCACCGCCGCCAGGTCGATAACCGGGATCACCTGGTCACGAATATTCACCATCCCCATCAGCGGCGACTTCATGCCCGCTGGTTTGGTGAAGGTGGGCATCGGCACAATCTCGCGAAGCTTAAAGACGTTGATGCCGAACAGCTCAGATTTGTTCTCATTCATAGATGTGCCGAGACGGAACAGCAACAGCTCAAAACGGTTCGACAGGGTCAGATTTGCCCTGTCATCAATGTCTTTCTGGAAATTATCCATGTTTTTCCTCATGTGAAAATGCCGACCTGCTGATCGTTATCGGCAGTGATGAGGAAAAATCGAGCGTTAAACGCGAACCGGAGTGAAATCGTGCGCCAGCTCGCAGTTGGCAAACACGGCGCGGCACTCCGCCAGCAGCATGGCGCAACCCTGAGCGTCATAGCGCGAGCTGACGTGGGTGATGACCAGCTTCCTGGCCTGCGCGTCGTGGGCCAGCTGTGCAGCCTGACGCGTTGAACTGTGGCCCCGGCTGTTGGCTTTCTCCTCCATTGCTGTCTCAAGCGTCGCCTCATGCACCAGCAGATCGACACCCTTCGCTAGCGCAAGCGCAGCCTCGCAGGGCGCGGTATCACCAAAAATCGCCAGTGTTTTACCGGGGCGAGGGGGGGAGAGGTAATCCGCGCCGTTAATGACCCGACCATCTTGCAGGGTGACGCGTTCCCCTCGTTTCAGCTGCTGATACAGCGGCCCGGAGGGAACGCCTGCGGCGGCGAGCGCCGCGCCATCCAGCGCGCCGGGTTTATCATGTTCTTCAATACGAAAGCCGTAGCACTCGACGGGATGGTTGAGCAATGCGGCGGTCACCGTCCAGGCATCGTCGCTGAACACGACCCCTTCACGTATCTCGATAATCTCCAGCGGATAGTCGGTCCACGAGCCGCTCAGACGCAGGCTGGTTTCGACAAACTCACGGATCCCGGTCGGGCCATAAATCGTCAGCGGGTGGACATTACCGGCCATCGAGCGGCTGCATAGCAGCCCCGGCAGGCCAAAAAGGTGATCGCCATGCAGGTGGGTAATAAAAATTTTATCCAGCTTGCCCGGATGGCTGGCGGTGTGCAGCATCTGATGCTGGGTACCTTCGCCGCAGTCAAACAGCCACAGCCCGCCGCGGGTCGGGTGCTGCAAATCAAGCAACATTGACGTAACATTGCGCGCACGGGTCGGCACGCCAGCGGATGTTCCCAAAAACAGCAGTTCCATAGTGCATTAGCCTCTGTGCCAGACGCGAAAAATCATGAGTATAACGGCAACCTGCCGATAAGGAGAAAGCGATGATTCAGTGGCAAGACCTGCACCACAGCGAACTGACTGTTCCCGAACTGTACGCCTTGCTCAAGCTGCGCTGCGAAGTCTTTGTGGTTGAGCAGACCTGCCCCTATCAGGATATCGACGGCGACGATCTGCTCGGCGAGAACCGGCACATCCTCGGCTGGAAAGATAACCAGCTGGTGGCGTATGCGAGGATTCTGAAAAGCGACGATGATTTTTCACCGGTGGTGATTGGCCGGGTGATTATCAGCAGCCAGGCGCGGGGTGAAAAGCTGGGGTACGCGCTGATGGAGCAGACCCTGATATCTTGCGAAAAACAGTGGCCGGACAAAGCGTTATATCTCGGCGCGCAGGCGCATTTGCAGCCGTTTTATGCCCGCTTTGGCTTTGCGCCGGTCACTGAAATCTACGACGAAGATGGCATCCCGCATATCGGAATGGCGAAAGAAGCATAGCGGACAGCGCAAGCGAAATCGGCAGGCATTGTCTATAGTTAGCGGACTGATGCAACCACATGGAGAAAACTATGTCCTTCCAATCCTCGGAAACGCACGTTGATGATGATCTGACGCTGTTAAGTGAAACGCTGGAAGAAGTCCTCCGTTCTTCAGGCGATCCGGCCGATCAAAAGTACATTGAGCTGAAGGCGCGTGCTGAACAGGCGCTGCACGACGTGAAGACGCGCGTGAGTCAGGCGTCGGACACTTACTACTATCGGGCCAAAAAAGCGGTCTACCGCGCGGATGACTATGTCCGTGAAAAACCCTGGCAGGGCATAGGGGTTGGTGCTGCCGCGGGTCTGGTTCTGGGTATTCTGCTCGCCCGCCGTTAATCTGCACACCACCTTTCCCTGCCAAAACGTGGGTACTGCTTTTTCAGGCCAGTACCCCGTATAATGTGAGGTTTTAGCGGGGAGAGGTTCACGTGCATTCGATTTCCATCGCGCTGGAAGGCCTTGCCGGACAGCTGGCAGCCGCGTTTCCCGACGCACCAGGCCTGCATCATCTTGATGTCTCTTTCGCGCTTAACGATGCGTTCGATCCTCTCGCCTGGCTGAATGCCCAGGTCAGTTACCCGCAATTCTACTGGCAGCAGCGTAACGGCGATGAAGAGTACGCCGCGCTGGGGGCAGTTAACCGCTTTTCGTCTTTATCCGCTGCCCGTCAGTTCTTACTGCACTTCCCCGCCTATCCCGATACCCGCGTCGTCGGCGTGAATGCGTTCGACCCCCGACAGGGCGATCTGTTTTTACCGCGCCTGCTGTGGCAGCGCTGCGGCGGTCTTGCCACGCTGCGTCTGCAGCTCTGGAGCGACACCTCGCTTAACGACGACGCGCAGCGTGCGCGCGATTTTCTGCAGACGCTGCGTGACCTCACGGCGATTGCGCCGCTCAGCCAGCAGGTGATGAGTGAAACGCATCGGCCCGACAAAACCGGCTGGATGAATCTCATTACCCGGGCGACAGAGGCAATTGCGCAGGGTGAGTTTGATAAAGTGGTGCTGGCCCGGGTCACGGATCTGCAGTTTGACGGTGGGGTGAATCCGGCCGCACTGATGGCAGCCAGCCGTCAGGTTAATTTTCAGTGCTACCACTTTTTGATGTGCAGCGATGCCGACAACGCGTTTCTGGGGTCATCCCCGGAACGGCTGTGGCGGCGTCGGGGTTCGCTCCTGCGCACCGAAGCGCTTGCCGGCACGGTCGCCAGCCACCACGACGACGCGCACGCCGCCCGGCTGGGCCACTGGCTAATGAACGACGACAAGAACCAGCGTGAAAACATGCTGGTGGTAGAAGATATTTGCCAGCGCCTGCAGCGCGACAGCGGCGTACTGGATGTGCTCCCGCCGCAAATTGTGCGCTTGCGTAAGGTCCAGCATTTACGCCGCTGTATTTGGACGGCGCTGCAACAGCCCGACGATGCACAGTGTTTGCTTCTGCTGCAGCCCACGGCGGCAGTGGCCGGTTTGCCGCGCCGTGCCGCCTGGGATTTTATCGCCCGCAATGAACCGTTCGACCGGGAGGGATATGCCGGTTCGGCAGGCTATCTTTCGCTGGCGCAGAGTGAGTTCTGCGTGGCGCTGCGCTCGGCCCGGGTGCAAAAAACCAGCGTGCGCCTGTACGCCGGGGCAGGGATCGTCAGCGGTTCCGACCCCGAGCAGGAGTGGCAGGAGATCGAAAATAAAGCCGCCGGACTGCGCACTCTCCTCCTAAAGGATTAATACTGAGTCGTCCTTTCCCGATTCATATCAAAATTACATCTTTTTCTATTATTTATACTTAGTCGCAATATTGATACCGGACAATTCCATGTCAGTGAGTTCTTTTAACCGACGCTGGGCGGCGGTGATCCTTGAAGCCCTGACCCGCCATGGCGTCAGGCATATTTGCATCGCACCGGGTTCGCGTTCTACGCCGCTGACCCTGGCCGCCGCTGAAAATCGCGCCTTTATTCATCACACCCATTTTGATGAACGCGGTCTAGGCCATCTGGCGCTCGGGCTGGCAAAAGCCAGCAATGCGCCGGTGGCGGTGATCGTGACCTCGGGCACCGCGGTGGCGAATCTCTATCCGGCACTGATTGAGGCCGGACTGACTGGCGAAAAGCTGGTGCTGCTGACTGCGGATCGCCCACCGGAGCTGATCGACTGTGGCGCCAACCAGGCCATTCGTCAGCCGGGTATCTTTGCCTCGCACCCTTCCGACACGCTGTCGCTGCCGCGGCCCACCCGCGATATTCCCGCACGCTGGCTGGTGTCGACGGTGGATAACGCCCTCTCAGCTCTGCGCGCGGGCGCACTGCACATCAACTGTCCGTTTGCCGAGCCGCTGTATGGCGAAATGGATGATGCCGATCTTGACTGGCAGCAGGCGCTGGGCGACTGGTGGCGAAGCGATAAACCCTGGCTGAAGACCCCGGTAGAGCTCTCAAGCCCGAAACAGCGCGACTGGTTTTTCTGGCGGCAGAAGCGCGGCGTGGTGGTGGCTGGCAGAATGAGCGCTGCCGAAGGCAAACTGGCGGCAGAGTGGGCGCAAACCCTGGGCTGGCCGCTGATTGGCGATGTGCTCTCCCAGACCGGACAGCCGCTGCCGTGCGCCGACCTGTGGCTCGGTAATGCGAAAGCAACAACTGAACTGCAGGAAGCGCAGATTGTGATTCAGCTTGGCGCCAGCCTGACCGGTAAACGGCTCCTGCAGTGGCAGGCCAGCTGCACCCCGGAAGAGTACTGGCTGGTGGATACCCAGGAAGGACGGTTGGATCCGGCGCATCATCGTGGCCGTCGGCTGATTTCGAACGTGGCGAACTGGCTGGAGCAGCATCCCGCGGAGAAACGCGCCCCGTGGGCCACTGCGATCCCCGGGCTTTCTCATCAGGCGTGGCAACTTACGGCAGAGCGCAGTGAAGCCTTCGGTGAAGCACAGCTGGCGCATCATATTCGTCGCTATCTGCCCGAGCAGGGGCAGCTGTTTGTCGGTAATAGCCTGGTAGTGCGTCTGATTGATGCTTTATCCCGGCTCCCGGCGGGTTATCCGGTCTTTAGCAACCGGGGAGCCAGCGGAATTGATGGTCTGATCTCAACTGCAGCCGGGGTCCAGCGCGCCAATGCCCGCCCGACGCTGGCCATCGTTGGCGATCTGTCGGCCTTGTACGACCTGAACGCGCTGGCGCTGCTGCGACAGACCTCTGCGCCGTTTGTGCTGATGGTTGTCAACAATAACGGCGGGCAGATTTTCTCTCTGTTGCCGACGCCGCAGAGCGAGCGCGAGCGCTTTTATCTGATGCCGCAAAACGTGCAGTTTGAACATGCGGCGGCGATGTTCAGCCTGCGCTATCAGCGCCCGGAAAGCTGGGCGGAGCTGGAGACCGCGCTGAACGCGGCGTGGAGCAAACCAAGAACTACGCTTATCGAAGTTGTTGTTAATGACAGCGACGGGGCGCAGATGCTGCAAAACCTGCTGGCACAGGTCAGCCACCTATGATCCTCGCTGGCGAGCCGCAGGCAGGCAGTGCGGAACAACCCTGGCTGGTGTTCCTGCACGGTTTTTCCGGCGATCGCCGCGAATGGCAGCAGGTCGGCGAGGGCTTTGACGCCTGGCCCCGGCTGTATCTGGATCTGCCAGGCCACGGCGATTCTGCGCACATCGCCGTGAATGATTTTCCCGCAGTCAGCGCGCTGCTGAATGCTACTCTTGTTAGTTACAACATACTCAGGTACTGGCTGGTGGGGTACTCCCTCGGCGGCCGCATTGCCCTGTATCACGCCTGCCAGCATCCGAACGGACTGCAGGGGCTGATAGTCGAAGGGGCACATCCGGGGCTGGGCGACGAGCAACAACGTGCAAGCCGTCGAGCCTCTGACACCCGTTGGGCGGCCCGCTTCAGACACGAGCCTCTGGAGGCGGTGTTTGCCGACTGGTATCAGCAGCCCGTATTCGCTCACCTAACGGATGAACAACGCCAGCTGTTGATCGCGCTGCGTAGCCGCAACAATGGCGCAACTCTGGCCGCCATGCTGCAGGCCACCTCGCTGGCGGCACAACCCGATTTACGGCCTGCGCTCGCTGCGTGCGCGGCCCCGTTTTACTTTATTTATGGTGAGCGTGACGACAAGTTCAGGCGTATCGCGAGTGAACTTGCCGCCATTTGCCATGAAATTCCGTATGCCGGACATAACGCCCATCGGGAAAACCCCCGTGTGGTGGCCGAGCGTATGACTCAGATACTCCGTCTTCCCATTAAGGACACTCTATGATCTACCCTGATGAAAACATGCTGTACGCCCCGGTGGAATGGCAGGACTGCTCCGAAGGTTATTCCGACATTCGTTATCATAAATCGACAGACGGGATCGCCAAAATCACCATCAACCGCCCGCAGGTACGCAATGCGTTTCGCCCGATCACCGTTAAAGAGATGATCCAGGCGCTGGCGGATGCGCGCTATGACGACAACATCGGCGTCATCGTGCTGACCGGGGAAGGTGAACTGGCCTTCTGCGCCGGTGGAGATCAGAAGGTTCGTGGTGACTACGGCGGCTATCAGGATGATTCCGGGGTGCATCACCTCAACGTGCTCGACTTCCAGCGTCAAATCCGTACCTGCCCGAAACCGGTAGTAGCGATGGTCGCAGGCTACTCTATCGGCGGCGGTCACGTGCTGCACATGATGTGTGACCTGACGATTGCAGCAGAAAACGCCATCTTCGGCCAGACCGGACCGAAAGTCGGCTCCTTCGATGGCGGCTGGGGCGCATCCTACATGGCGCGCATCGTCGGGCAGAAAAAAGCGCGTGAAATCTGGTTCCTGTGCCGTCAGTACAATGCCCAGGAAGCGCTGGACATGGGCCTGGTTAACACCGTCGTACCGGTTGCCGAGCTCGAAAAAGAGACCGTGCGCTGGTGCCGTGAAATGCTGCAGAACAGCCCGATGGCGCTGCGCTGCCTGAAAGCGGCTCTGAATGCCGACTGCGACGGTCAGGCCGGTTTGCAGGAGCTGGCGGGTAACGCCACCATGCTGTTCTACATGACCGAAGAGGGTCAGGAAGGACGCAACGCTTTCAATGAGAAGCGTCAGCCGGACTTCAGCAAATACAAACGGAATCCGTAATGCGCCGCGCGCAGGTTTACCGCTGGCAGATACCGATGGACGCGGGGGTAGTACTGCGCGACAGGCGGTTAAAAACCCGGGACGGACTGTTTGTTCATCTGCAAATCGCCGACCGGGAAGGATGGGGCGAAATCGCCCCTTTGCCGGGCTTTAGCCGCGAATCGCTGGAAGACGCCGAAGCTGCGCTGCGGGCGTGGAGCCTTGCCTGGCGCGACGGCGGTGAGCCGCTGCTGTCGGGCCTGCCGTCGGTGGATTTTGGTATCAGCTGTGCGCTGGCGGAACTGAACGGAACCTTGCCGGAGGCGGCGGACTATCGCGCTGCGCCGCTCTGCACCGGCGATCCAGACGAACTGTTTGCCGTACTCGCCGCCATGCCGGGCGAGAAGGTGGCAAAAATCAAGGTTGGCCTGTATGAAGCGGTCCGCGACGGCATGGTGGCGAACCTGCTGCTGGAAGCCATCCCGGATCTGTACCTGCGCCTCGATGCCAATCGCGCCTGGACGCCGCTGAAAGCGCAGCAGTTTGCGAAATACGTCAACCCGGCCTACCGGGATCGGATTGCCTTTCTCGAGGAGCCGTGCAAAACCCGCGCGGACTCGCTGGCATTCGCTCGTGAGACCGGGATTGCCATTGCCTGGGATGAAAGCCTGCGCGAAGACGACTTCCGGTTTATCGCGGAGCCGGGGGTGCGTGCTGTGGTGATCAAACCCACGCTGACCGGCAGTATCGCAAAGGTGCGTGAGCAGGTGAACGCCGCACAGGCGCAAGGGCTGACGGTGGTGATCAGCTCGTCGATTGAGTCGAGCCTCGGCCTGACCCAACTGGCGCGGATCGCGGCCTGGCTCACGCCAGACACGGTACCCGGGCTGGATACGCTGAACCTGATGCAGGCGCAGCTGCTGCGATGCTGGCCGGGCAATACGCTACCGCAGCTGGGCCATGAGGCGCTGGAGCCGCTGCTATGATTTTTACCGACTGGCCATGGCGACACTGGCGGGCAGAGCATGCCGACAAACCGGCGCTGCGGCTGAACGGGGAGCGTCTGAGCTGGAACCAGCTCTGCCAGCGTATTGACACGCTGGTGAGCGGTTTTGTGCAGCAGGGCGTGCGTGAAGGTGATGGGGTGATGCTACAGGCGCACAATCATCCCGATACGCTGCTGGCGTGGCTGGCGCTGTTGCAGTGCGGGGCGCGCATCCTGCCGGTGAATCCGCAGCTGCCCGGTCCGTTGCTCGAAACCCTCCTGCCGTCCTTAACGCTGCGTTTTGCGCTGGTGCTCAACGGCGATGGCGGTTATCCCGATCTGTTGCCGCTGAGGATGGTGAATCAGCATGGCAGTGCCGGGGTGGTCTGGCAGCCGGCGCGGCTGGCGACCATGACGTTGACCTCGGGCTCGACCGGACTGCCGAAAGCGGCGGTTCATACTTGTGCGGCACACGTTGCCAGCGCTGACGGTGTCCTGACGCTTCTCCCCTACAGGGCTGATGACGACTGGCTGCTCTCTCTGCCGCTGTTCCACGTTTCCGGGCAGGGCATTCTCTGGCGCTGGCTGGTGGCCGGTGCCAGACTGACCGTTTGCGAAAAACAGCCTCTGGAACAGATGCTGCAGGGCTGTACCCATGCTTCGCTGGTCCCCACCCAGCTCTGGCGTCTGCTCAATTCCGGGGGGAACGTGGCGTTAAAAGCGGTCCTGCTAGGTGGCGCGGCGATCCCAGTCGACCTGACGCGTCGGGCGGCGAGCCGCGGCATTCGCAGCTGGTGCGGGTATGGCCTGACGGAATTTGCCTCGACGGTGTGTGCCAAAGAGGCGGATGGTAAAGCTGATGTTGGCTATGCATTGTCCGGTCGCGACGTGCAACTGGTCGATGGCGAAGTGTGGATCAAGGCCGCCAGTATGGCCAGCGGCTACTGGCGTGACGGTAAGCTCTTGCCAATCGACAATGCGCAGGGCTGGTTTGCCACCCGCGATCGCGGTGAGATGACGGACGGACGTCTGACGATCCTCGGGCGGATGGACAATCTCTTTTTCAGCGGCGGGGAAGGGATCCAGCCGGAAGAGGTCGAGCGCGTGATCGGCACTCACCCGCAGGTCAGTCAGGTGTTTGTGGTGCCTCTCGACGATGCCGAATTTGGTCAACGGCCGGTGGCGGTCGTTGAGTGCGAAAGTGGGGCAGACATTGCTCAGTTGCCTCACTGGATAAGCGACAAGCTGGCGCGTTTTCAGCAGCCAGTACACTGGCTGGTGCTACCTGGCGAGCTGAAAAATGGCGGCATTAAAATTTCCCGCCGCGCCCTGCAACAGTGGGTTCATCAGTCGTTGAAGGGCTGAATTGCGAGCGGGCTCGGGGAAGGGAATCACCAGACTTCCCCCTTGCTTATCCTGTGCTATGTTGCGGCCAAAGTCACTGACGCAAGGGGAAATATGCACAGCCCATCTTCACCGACACCGCATGACGCGGTCTTTCGTCACCTCCTGTCGCAGGTCGATACCGCACGTGATTTTTTAGCCATTCATCTGCCTGAGACTCTGCGCGCGCTGTGCGATCTGTCGTCGCTGCGCCTGGAATCAGGCAGTTTTGTCGAAGAGGATCTGCGGCTCAGCTATTCCGACATCCTCTATTCCGTTAACACCACCGCTGGCGCAGGTTATGTGTACGCGCTGATTGAGCATCAAAGTTCTCCGGACCGGAACATGGCCTTTCGCCTGATGCGCTATTGCATCGCCGCCATGCAGCGTCATCTTGAAAAGGGCCACCGGGAGCTGCCGCTGGTGATCCCGCTGCTTTTCTATCATGGCAAGATCTCACCCTATCCGTGGTCATTACGCTGGCTCGACGGTTTTCAACAGTCGGCGCAGGCCGAGTCCCTCTATACCGGGGCGTTTCCACTGATTGATATCACCTGCCTGCCCGATGAAACCATCATGCAGCACCGTCGAGTGGCGATGCTTGAACTGCTGCAAAAGCACGTTCGTCAGCGGGATATGCTGGAACTTCAGGAGCAACTGGTCAGGCTACTAGCGCTGGGATACACTAGCAGCGCACAGCTAAAAACGTTGCTGAATTACCTTCTCCAGGCGGGACATACCACCGATCCTGCAGCGTTTTTGCATGCATTAGCACACAGGACGAACGATCATCAGCATAAGGAGACGTTAATGAATATCGCGCAATTTCTCCGGGAAGAGGGCAAGGCACAGGGTATTAGTCAGGGCCTGAGTCAGGGCCGAGCCGAGGGTATTGAGCAGGAGGCGCTTCGCATTGCGAAAGCGATGCTGAGTAACGGTTTAGCGCCAGAGATGGTGACAAAATTGACCGGTCTGGCACCTGAGATTGTCGAGCAGGCCAGACATTAAGCGTGCAACTAAAAACGGGAGCCTTAGCTCCCGTTGTCGTTTTTACTTCGCTTCTGACAGGCGCATCAGCGCTTCCTGAACACCCGCGCCGTACTCTGGATGGACTTCGCTGAACAGGGCAATCTGGCGTGCCTGAATAAACGCCGGCACATCTTTCATATCCCCGGCGATACGTTCGAACATACGCTGATGCTCTTCAGGGCTCAGCAGTTCAAACAGCTTGCGCGGCTGGCTGAAATAGTCGTTGTCTTCACGATGATTCCAGTGGTCGGCAGCGCCTTCCAGCGACAGCGGCGGTTCGCTAAAGTCAGGCTGCTGCTGGAACACGCCAAAGATATTAGGTTCATAGGTTGCACCGTTACCGCTGTTGCCGTCCACGCGCATTGCGCCGTCACGATGGTAGTTATGGAACGGACAGCGCGGGGCGTTGACCGGGATTTGCTGGTGATTGACGCCCAGGCGATAGCGGTGGGCATCGCCGTAGGAGAACAAGCGCCCCTGAAGCATGCGATCCGGCGAGAAACCAATCCCCGGCACCACGTTGGCGGGTGACATCGCCACCTGCTCCACTTCCGCAAAGTAGTTATCCGGATTACGGTTCAGCTCCAGAACACCGACTTCAATCAGCGGATAGTCGCCGTGTGGCCAGACTTTTGTCAGATCGAACGGATTGTAAGGCACCTTCGCGGCGTCGGTTGCCGGCATAATCTGCACGTAAAATGTCCAGCGTGGGAAATCGCCTTTTTCAATAGAAGTAAACAGATCGCGCTGGGAGCTTTCACGGTCTTCCGCCACCAGGCGTTTAGCTTCATCATCCTGCAGATTATCAATACCCTGATGCGATTTCAGATGGAATTTGACCCAGAAGCGTTCGTTATTATGGTTGATAAAACTAAACGCATGGCTACCAAAGCCGTGCATATTGCGATACGAGCGCGGCAGTCCGCGGTCGCTGAAGTCAATTGTCAGCTGGTGCAGCGTTTCGGGCTGCAGTGAGAAGAAATCCCATTTATAGGTTGGATTGCGCAGGTTGGTACGCGGATCGCGTTTAACAACGTGGTTAAGATCCGGGAACTTCAGCGGGTCGCGCAGATAGAAGATTGGCGTATTGTTACCGACCAGATCCCAGTTGCCTTCTTCGGTATAAAACTTGATGGCGAAGCCGCGGATATCACGCTCAGCATCGGCTGCCCCGCGCTCACCGGCGACGGTGGAAAAACGGACGAAAAGATCGGTTTTTTTACCTACAGCAGAAAACAGCTTTGCCCGGGTAAAGGCGGTGATGTCATGAGAGACGGTGAATGTGCCGTACGCGCCAGAGCCTTTGGCATGCATGCGACGTTCCGGGATCACTTCTCTGTCGAAATGTGCCAGTTTTTCAAGGAACCAGACGTCCTGCAAAAGCATCGGTCCGCGTGGGCCTGCAGTAGCAACATTGTTATTGTCGACGACCGGTGCGCCAGACAGCGTGGTTAAACCGTTTTTACTCATTGTTATCTCCCTGATAGTGCGTGTTTAAGCGATGAATTTCCTTTTAGAGCGAGAATTAATCTAAGTAAATTAGTTATGGAGGTTATTGATCCGGCGCAATTTTTGCCGCGCAATGCTGTATCCCCCGATTTAACATTGTTAAAACCTGTGAGTATCAACTCGTTACAATCTAAATATTTATTGCTTCACATCAGCATTGATCGCTGGCGAACTCACGTTAAAATCACGCGGTTTGGGACTTTCGATAAATAATTGTGTGGGATCACGACAATGAAAAAAGTGGCATTACTGGGCCTGGGCGGCCTGATGTTTGTTTCTGCAGCGGCGAACGCGATTTCTATCAGCGGTCAGGCCGGTGAGGACTACACCAACCTCGGTTTCGGTTTTGGTACTGAAACGTCGGGCTTAGCGCTGAGCGGTAACTGGACCAACAACGATGATGAAGGTGACATCGCAAGCCTGGGTCTGGGCCTGAATATACCTCTCGGTCCGTTCCTGGCGACCGTCGGCGGGAAAGGCATCTACACCAATCCGAAAGCTGGCGATGAAGGCTATGCCGCAGCGGTAGGCGGCGGCCTGCAGTGGAAAATTGGCGACAGCTTCGCTCTGTTTGGCGAGTACTACTACTCTCCGGACTCACTCTCCAGTGGTATCGACAGCTACGAAGAAGCGAATGCCGGTGCGCGCTGGACCATCATGCGCCCCATCACCCTTGAAGCAGGCTATCGCTATCTGAACCTGTCGGGTAAAGACGGCGACCGCGACAGCGCGATTGCCGATGGCCCGTACGTTGGCGTGAGCGCCGGTTTCTGATCCTCTGGCGCGGTCTTCTGCCGCGCCTGTTTCTCTCTTCCTCCGGCATCCGATTGCGTTATAGTGTTTTCACCACATAAGCGGGAGAACACAATGATAAACGTGGAGATGCTGTCCACCGGCGATGAAGTACTGCACGGGCAAATTACCGATACCAATGCAGCCTGGCTGGCAGATATTTTCTTTGAGCAAGGATTACCTTTAACGCGACGCAACACCGTCGGCGACTCGCTGGAGTCGTTGGTTGATATTCTGCGTGAGCGCAGCCAGCATGCGGATGTGCTGATCGTCAATGGTGGCCTCGGTCCAACCAGCGACGACCTGAGCGCACTGGCCGCCGCGACCGCCAAAGGTGAAGAACTGGTGCTGCATACCGAATGGCTCGCCCATATGGAACGTTTCTTCAGCGAACGCGGCAGGGTGATGGCGCCAAGCAACCGCAAGCAAGCAGAAATCCCTGCCAGCGCGGAGCTGGTCGATAATCCGGTCGGTACTGCCTGCGGTTTTGCCGTTCAGCTTAATCGCTGCCTGATGTTTTTCACTCCCGGCGTGCCGTCGGAATTTAAAGTGATGGTTGAAAAAGAGATCCTGCCCCGTCTACGGGCGCGCTTTACCCTGCCGGAACCGCCACTCTGTTTACGGTTGACGACCTTTGGTCGTTCAGAAAGCGATTTAGCGCAAAGTCTCGATCACCTGCAACTGCCCGCCGGTGTCTCGATGGGCTATCGTTCCTCGATGCCGATTATCGAGCTGAAATTAACCGGCCCGGCAACCGAGAAGGCCGCCATGCTTGCGCTGTGGCCCGAAGTACAACGCGTGGCAGGTGAGAGTTTAATTTTCGAAGGGACCGAAGGCTTACCCGCGCAAATTGCCCGCGAGCTGCAGGCCCGACAGTTGAGCCTGACCTTAAGCGAACAGCTTACGGGGGGATTGCTGGCCCTGCAGCTATCCAGAGCCGCTGCGCCGCTGCTGGCAAGCGAAGTCGTTCCTTCTCAGGAGGAGACGCTGGCCCAAACGGCTCGCTGGACCGCCGAACGACGGGTCAAACATTTTGCCGGGCTGGCGCTGGCGGTATCGGGTCTGGAAGATGAGCATCTTAACGTGGCGCTTTCAACGCCGGAAGGCACCCATGCCTTGCGGGTGAAAATGAGCACCACGCGCTATAGCATGGTGGTGCGTCAGGAGGTGTGCGCCATGATGGCACTGAATATGCTGCGTCGCTGGCTGAATGGGAAGCCGATTGCCAGTGAACATGGCTGGATCAACGTGGTCGACACGCTGTTCCTGCCCTGAAACACGGGGTTACATCTCTATTTCTATGTCGCCTTTTGCCCGGCAGCAGCAGGGCAAAATTTCCCCTTCGCGGATAAACGCCAGCGGCTCGGTAAGCCAGTCGACCTGGCCGGAGACCAGGCGACAACGGCAGGAGCCGCAGTAGCCTTCACGGCACTGGTATTCGACTTCCACCTGGTGGGATTCCAGCGCGATCAGCAGAGAGGGATGTTCTTCCTGGCACAGGAGTTCTGTGCCAGAAAGACGAAGGGTCACGCGGCTCATCAGAGCTCGAAGCTGCTCAGATCGTCAGTGTTGACTTCAGCATCAATCTGGCCGACCAGGTAAGAGCTCACTTCCACTTCCTGCGGCGCAACCTGCACGTTATCTGACACCAGCCAGGTGTTGATCCACGGGATCGGGTTGGAGCGGGTCTGGAACGGCAGATCCAGCCCTACCGCCTGCATGCGGATGTTGGTAATGTAATCAATGTACTGGCAGAGAATATCTTTATTCAGGCCGATCATTGAACCGTCCTGGAACAGGTATTCCGCCCACTCTTTTTCCTGTACGGCAGCTTCAACGAACAAGTCATAGCTGGCCTGTTTGCACTCTTCGGCGATTTCAGCCATTTCCGGGTCATCCACGCCGCTGCGCAGCAGGTTCAGCATATGCTGGGTGCCGGTCAGGTGCAGGGCTTCATCGCGGGCGATCAGGCGGATAATTTTGGCGTTACCTTCCATCAGCTCGCGTTCCGCAAAGGCGAAGGAGCAGGCGAAGCTAACGTAGAAGCGGATCGCTTCCAGCGCGTTGACGCTCATCAGGCACAGGTACAGTTTTTTCTTCAGCTCACGCAGGTTCACGGTCACGGTTTTGCCGTTAACGGTATGCGTGCCTTCACCCAGCAGATGCCAGTAGCTGGTCATCTCGATCAGATCGTCATAGTAATGCGCGATACCCTGGGCACGCTTCAGGATCTGTTCGTTGGTCACGATATCATCAAAAACGATCGCCGGATCGTTAACGATATTACGGATGATATGAGTGTAAGAGCGGGAGTGGATGGTCTCGGAGAACGCCCAGGTCTCAACCCAGGTTTCCAGCTCTGGAATGGAGATCAGCGGCAGCAGCGCCACGTTCGGGCTACGGCCCTGAATGGAGTCCAGCAGCGTCTGGTACTTCAGGTTGCTGAGGAAGATATGCTTTTCATGTTCCGGCAGGGCCTGGAAGTCGATGCGGTCGCGAGAAACGTCAACTTCTTCCGGACGCCAGAAGAAGGAGAGTTGCTTTTCAATCAGCTTTTCGAAGATGTCATATTTTTGCTGATCGTAGCGCGCCACGTTGACCGGCTGGCCGAAGAACATCGGCTCTTTGAGCTGGTCATTTTTCGTCTGTGAAAAGGTGGTGTATGCCATGAGTGTGTCCTGTTGAGATTGTATCGCCCGGCGGCACTGCGTTTGCCGGGCCTACAATAGACCGTAGGCCGGGTAAGCGTAGCGCCACCCGGCAAATAACTTAGATCTTACATGCGCCGCTTTCGCAGCCGTCGTCCTGAATCGAAGGCGCCAGATCGTCCTGCGCATCTTCAGCACCGTCGCGGGTGTTTTGATAGTACAGGGTCTTCACGCCAAACTTATAGGCGGTGAGCAGGTCTTTCAACAGCTGCTGCATCGGCACTTTGCCTGACGGGAAGCGGGACGGATCGTAGTTGGTGTTCGCCGAAATCGACTGGTCGATAAATTTCTGCATGATGCCAACCAGCTGCAGATAACCGTCGTTATTGGGCATTTCCCACAGCAGTTCATAGTTGTTCTTCAGCAGTTCATAGTCCGGCACTACCTGACGCAGGATCCCGTCTTTCGACGCTTTGATGCTGACGTGACCGCGCGGTGGCTCAATACCGTTGGTGGCGTTAGAGATCTGCGAAGAGGTCTCAGACGGCATCAGGGCAGAGAGCGTGGAGTTACGCAGACCGTGAGTCTGGATCGATTCACGCAGGCCATTCCAGTCAAGATGCAGCGGCTCGTTGACGATCGCATCCAGGTCTTTCTTGTAGGTGTCGATCGGCATCACGCCTTGGGCGTAGGTGGTTTCATTGAACCACGGGCATGCGCCTTGCTCTTTTGCCAGCTCGTTAGAGGCTTTCAGCAGATAATACTGAATGGCTTCAAAGGTCTGGTGCGTCAGATTGTTGGCGCTGCCGTCGGAATAACGCTTGCCGTTTTTCGCCAGCCAGTAGGCGTAGTTGATCACGCCAATACCCAGCGTACGACGACCCATGGCCCCGCGTTTGGCAGCCGGGATTGGGTAATCCTGATAATCCAGCAGGGCATCCAGCGCACGGACTGCCAGCACCGCCAGCTCTTCCAGCTCATCCAGGCTCTTAATCGCGCCCAGGTTAAAGGCTGACAGGGTACAGAGCGCGATTTCGCCGCTCTCATCGTTCACGTCATCCAGCGGTTTAGTCGGCAGGGCGATTTCCAGACACAGGTTGGACTGGCGCACTGGCGCTACAGCCGGATCGAACGGGCTGTGGGTGTTGCAGTGATCGACGTTCTGAATGTAGATACGCCCGGTTGATGCACGTTCCTGCATCATCAGGGAGAACAGTTCCACGGCCTTCACGCGCTGTTTGCGGATGCTGTCGTCGTTTTCATACTGCACGTACAGGCGCTCAAAGGCGTCCTGATCGGCAAAGAAGGCGTCGTACAGGCCTGGCACGTCGGACGGGCTGAACAGCGTAATGTCGCCGCCTTTCAGCAGGCGGGTGTACATCAGCTTGTTGATCTGTACGCCGTAATCCATGTGACGTACGCGGTTGCCTTCCACGCCACGGTTGTTTTTCAGCACCAGCAGGCTTTCAACTTCGAGGTGCCACATTGGGTAGAACAGGGTCGCAGCACCGCCGCGCACGCCGCCCTGGGAGCACGACTTCACTGCGGTCTGGAAGTGTTTGTAGAACGGAATACAGCCGGTGTGGAACGCTTCACCACCACGGATTGGGCTGCCCAGCGCACGAATACGACCGGCGTTGATGCCAATACCGGCACGCTGGGAAACGTATTTCACGATCGCGCTGGAAGTAGCGTTGATGGAGTCAAGGCTGTCGCCGCACTCGATCAGCACGCAGGAGCTGAACTGACGCGTCGGCGTACGCACGCCAGACATGATCGGCGTAGGCAGCGAAATTTTAAAGGTAGAGACCGCATCATAGAAACGCTTCACGTAGCTCAGACGGGTGTCGCGCGGGTAGCCAGAGAACAGGCAGGCTGCGACCAGCATGTACAGGAACTGGGCGCTCTCGTAGATTTCACCGGTGACGCGGTTCTGCACCAGGTATTTGCCTTCGAGCTGCTTCACCGCCGCGTAGGAGAAGTTCATATCGCGCCAGTGATCGATAAACCCGTCCATCTGCTTGAACTCTTCTTCCGTGTAGTCTTCCAGCAGATGCGTGTCGTATTTGCCCAACTCAACCATCTTCACCACATGATCGAACAGCGCTGGCGGTTCAAACTGGCCGTACGCTTTTTTACGCAGGTGGAAAATCGCCAGACGAGCAGCGAGGTACTGATAATCCGGCGCATCGCGGGAGATCAGATCCGCCGCGGCTTTGATGATGGTTTCGTGGATGTCAGAGGTTCTGATGCCGTCATAGAACTGGATATGGGAGCGCAGTTCAACCTGAGAAATCGATACGTTATTCAGCCCTTCTGCTGCCCAGTCGAGAACACGATGGATTTTGTCCAGATTGATACGCTCGGTTGCACCGTCGCGCTTTGTCACCAGCAGACTCTGATTCATGTGGGTTTTTACCTGTCCGTGAAAAATGAAAATATCCCCCGCTTATCCACAGACTGCTGTGGATAAATACTATATATAGGGGTTTTACGATAAGGATAACGCAAGATGGTGAGTATTCTAGTAAGGATTCTTTTCAGCACAAGAGTTGATTTTGACGTTAAATTCAGGTTGCCAAAGCGTAATAAAGGCTAAGTCCACGTACCGTAAGGCCTGGACGAGATGTCAATATTCAGCAAAAAAAATCGAAAATTTGATCGAGTGCTGATTTCTTCATCGCGAGGAGAGAATTGCGCAACGAATGCTGCGCAATCTTTAGAAAAACAAGTGCTGACGTTAGTCATTTTTTGCGGTTGTGTGCAGCATGTAATTAACATCCACACCCGGTGCCAGTTTGAACTTGTCAGTCAATGGGTTGTAATGCAGGCCGGTCATGTGCTGCTCTTTGAGCCATGTTCCGTCAACCCAGCTCAGCAGTTCCGCCGGTTTAATGAACTTCTTCACATCGTGGGTTCCTTTCGGCACCATGCGCAGCACATACTCTGCACCGACCACCGCCATCAGCCACGCCTTGCCGTTACGGTTGATGGTTGAGAAGAACACCTGGCCACCTGGCTTAACCAGCGCCGCGCAGGCTTTCACCACCGATTGCGGATCCGGAACGTGCTCAAGCATCTCCATGCAGGTGACGACGTCATACTGATGGGCAAATTTCCCGGCGTGCGCTTCGACCGTCTCCTGAACATACTCAACCTGGACGCCACTTTCCAGCGCATGCAGACGCGCTACCTGTAGCGGCTCAAAGCCCATATCCAGCCCGGTGACCGTTGCGCCTTCGCGCGCCATGCTCTCTGCCAGGATGCCGCCCCCACAGCCCACATCAAGCACCTTTTTCCCGAACAGGCCGCCGGAACGTTCTGCGATATAGCCGAGGCGCAGCGGGTTAATGCGGTGCAGCGGTTTAAACTCACCTTCAAGATCCCACCAGCGCGAGGCGACGGCTTCGAATTTGGCGATCTCTTCATGGTCAACGTTGTGAACCAGCGGCGTTTTTTCGGCATTCATGGGCGCTTTTACTCCTTTTTTGTTCAGACCCGCGAGTATATCAGTTGGCTGGCGTGAATAAACCGTATTGGTTTACCTCTATCACTATGGCTGTGTTATAATTTGCGACCTTTGAATCCGGGATACAGTAGAGGGATAGCGGTTAGATGAGCGACCTTGCGAGAGAAATTACACCGGTTAACATCGAGGAAGAGCTTAAGAGCTCCTATCTGGATTATGCGATGTCGGTCATTGTTGGCCGTGCGCTGCCGGATGTCCGCGATGGACTTAAGCCGGTACACCGTCGCGTACTATACGCCATGAACGTATTGGGCAATGACTGGAATAAAGCCTACAAAAAATCTGCCCGTGTCGTTGGTGACGTAATCGGTAAATACCATCCTCATGGTGATTCCGCGGTGTACGACACCATCGTACGTATGGCGCAGCCATTCTCACTGCGTTACATGCTGGTTGATGGTCAGGGTAACTTCGGTTCGGTCGATGGCGACTCCGCTGCGGCGATGCGTTATACGGAAATCCGTATGTCGAAAATCGCTCACGAGCTGATGGCCGACCTGGAAAAAGAGACCGTGGATTTCGTCGATAACTACGACGGCACGGAAAAAATTCCCGAAGTGATGCCAACCAAGATCCCAAACCTGCTGGTGAACGGTTCGTCCGGTATCGCTGTAGGGATGGCGACCAACATTCCGCCGCACAACATCACGGAAGTGATCAACGGCTGTCTGGCCTATATCGACGATGAAGACATCAGCATTGAAGGGCTGATGGAACACATCCCGGGTCCGGACTTCCCGACTGCCGCCATTATCAATGGTCGGCGTGGCATTGAAGAAGCGTACCGCACCGGCCGCGGCAAAATTTATATCCGTGCCCGTGCCGAAGTCGAAGCTGACGCCAAAACCGGCCGTGAGACGATCATCGTCCACGAAATTCCGTATCAAGTGAACAAAGCGCGCCTGATCGAGAAAATTGCCGAGCTGGTCAAAGAAAAACGTATTGAAGGCATCAGTGCCCTGCGCGATGAGTCTGATAAAGACGGCATGCGCATTGTCATTGAAATCAAACGTGACGCGGTAGGGGAGGTGGTACTCAATAACCTGTACTCCCTGACTCAGCTTCAGGTCTCCTTCGGTATCAACATGGTGGCACTGCACCATGGTCAGCCGAAGATCATGAACCTGAAAGATATTCTGGGCGCGTTCGTGCGTCACCGCCGTGAAGTGGTGACCCGCCGGACTATTTATGAACTGCGCAAAGCGCGCGACCGTGCGCACATCCTTGAAGCGCTGGCGGTTGCGCTGGCTAACATCGATCCGATCATCGAGCTCATCCGTCGTGCGCCAACGCCTGCAGAAGCGAAAGCGGCGTTAGTGGCTCAGCCATGGGCGCTGGGCAACGTTTCCGCGATGCTGGAACGTGCGGGCGATGACGCTGCGCGTCCGGAGTGGCTGGAGCCTGAGTTTGGCGTGCGTGACGGTCAATATTATCTGACCGAACAGCAGGCCCAGGCGATTCTGGATCTGCGTCTGCAGAAACTGACCGGCCTTGAGCACGAAAAACTGCTCGACGAGTACAAAGAGCTGCTGGAACAGATTGCCGAGCTGCTGCATATCCTTGGCAGCGCCGATCGTCTGATGGAAGTGATCCGTGAAGAGCTGGAGCTGGTCCGCGATCAGTTTGGCGATGCGCGTCGCACCGAAATCACGGCCAACACCGCGGATATCAACATCGAAGACCTGATCAACCAGGAAGACGTTGTTGTCACCCTGTCTCACCAGGGCTACGTAAAGTATCAGCCGTTGACCGACTACGAAGCACAGCGTCGTGGTGGTAAAGGCAAATCTGCAGCACGTATTAAAGAAGAAGACTTTATCGACCGCCTGCTGGTGGCCAACACCCATGACACTATCCTCTGCTTCTCAAGCCGTGGTCGTCTGTACTGGATGAAGGTTTATCAGCTGCCGGAAGCGAGCCGTGGCGCGCGTGGACGTCCAATCGTCAACCTGCTGCCGCTGGAGCAGAACGAGCGTATCACCGCGATCCTGCCGGTTCGCGAGTATGCTGAAGGCGTGAACGTCTTTATGGCGACCGCCAGCGGCACCGTGAAGAAAACCGCCCTGACCGAGTTCAGCCGTCCGCGTTCTGCCGGTATTATTGCCGTCAACCTGAACGAAGGCGACGAACTGATTGGCGTGGATCTGACCTCCGGTTCCGACGACGTGATGCTGTTCTCTGCCGCCGGTAAAGTGGTGCGCTTCAAAGAGAGCGCAGTGCGCGCAATGGGTCGTACTGCGACCGGCGTGCGCGGCATCAAGCTGGCGGGTAAAGACAGCGTGGTCTCCCTGATTGTGCCGCGTGGTGATGGTGCGATCCTGACTGTAACGCAGAATGGTTACGGTAAACGTACCGCTGAGACGGAGTATCCAACCAAGTCTCGCGGCACTCAGGGCGTTATCTCCATCAAAGTCACCGAGCGTAACGGCTCCGTGGTGGGCGCGGTGCAAGTTGACGACTGCGACCAGATCATGATGATCACCGATGCCGGTACGCTGGTGCGTACGCGCGTGTCGGAAATCAGCGTGGTGGGCCGTAACACCCAGGGCGTGATCCTCATCCGTACTGCGGAAGATGAAAACGTGGTAGGTCTGCAGCGTGTTGCTGAGCCGGTGGATGATGAAGAGCTTGACTCCATCGACGGCAGTGCGGCAGAAGGCGACGACGAAATCGCGCCAGAAGCCGAAAGCGACGACGATGCGGCGGATGAAGACGCCGAGTAATGTCTCCTGACGATAAAGGGCCGGTTTCCGGCCCTTTTCTTTTGCATTGGCGCGGAATTGCAGACAACCGAACATTGCGACGGCGGTGATTTACCGCTACCTTAACCCCATTCCTTATGACCTGACGGCGGAGCCTCGCCCCCTTGAAATACCTCGTCTCCTTTCGAACCACGCTGAAAGTTTCTCGTTATCTTTTTCGGGCGCTGGCGCTCATGATCTGGCTGCTGATTGCGCTGTTTTCGGTGTTCTACATCGTTAATGCCCTGCACCAGAAGGAATCGGAGATCCGTCAGGAATTTAACCTTAGCTTCGATCAGTCCCAGCGCTATATTCAGCGCACCTCGGACGTGATGAAGGAACTCAAGTACATCGCCGAGAACCGGCTGACGGCAGAGAACGGCATTCTGGCGACGCGCGGACGCGACAGCAAAGCCGACGTGCCCAACTTTGAGCCGCTGTTCCCGGATTCAGACTGCTCGGTGATGGGCAACGCCTGGCGCGGGTCGCTCGAGTCGCTGGCCTGGTTTATGCGCTACTGGCGCGATAACTTCTCGGCCGCTTACGATCTCAACCGCGTTTTTTTAATTGGCAGCGAAAACCTCTGTATGGCCGACTTTGGCCTGCGCGATATGCCGGTGGAGCGCGACAGTGCGCTGAAAAGCCTGCACGAGCGGATCGTTAAATACCGTAATGCACCGCAGGATGAGCGGGGCAGTAACCTGTTCTGGATAAGCCAGGGGCCGCGTCCGGGCGTGGGGTATTTCTATGCCCTGACGCCAGTCTATCTCGGCAACCGTCTGCAGGCGATGCTCGGCACCGAGCAAACCATCCGCATGGAAAACTTTTTCACCCCCGGCACGCTACCGATGGGGGTGACCATCCTTGATGAAAACGGCCACGCCCTGATCTCGCTGGTGGGACCAGAAACTCGCCTGAAGGTCGATCCGCGCTGGATGCAGGAACGCTCATTCTTTGGCTACACGTCCGGATTCCGCGAACTGGTGCTGAAAAAAAGCCTGCCGCCGTCATCGCTGAGCATCGTCTACTCTGTTCCGGTGGATATGGTACTGGAACGGATCCGCATGCTGATCCTCAACTCGGTCCTGCTCAACGTGCTGGTGGGGATCGCGCTGTTCACCCTGGCACGAATGTACGAGCGTAAAATCTTTATCCCGGCGGAGATCGACGCCCAGCGGCTCGAAGAGCATGAGCAGTTCAACCGCAAGATTGTCGCTTCTGCTCCGGTCGGGATCTGTATCCTGCGTACCCTCGACGGGACCAATATCCTGAGTAACGAGCTGGCGCACAATTACCTGAACATGCTGACCCATGAGGACCGACAGCGGCTGACGCAAATTATCTGCGGTCAGCAGGTCAACTTTGTTGATGTGCTAACCAGTAACAACACCAATCTGCAAATCAGCTTTGTCCATTCGCGCTATCGCAACGAGAACGTGGCCATCTGCGTGCTGGTGGACGTCTCAGCGCGCGTCAAAATGGAAGAGTCGCTGCAGGATATGGCGCAGGCGGCCGAACAGGCCAGCCAGTCGAAATCGATGTTCCTCGCGACCGTCAGCCATGAGTTGCGTACACCGCTGTACGGCATTATCGGTAACCTCGATCTGCTGCAAACCAAAGAGCTGCCGCGGGGCGTCGATCGTCTGGTAACGGCGATGAACAACTCCTCCAGTCTGCTACTGAAAATTATCAGCGATATTCTCGACTTCTCGAAAATCGAGTCGGAGCAGCTGAAAATCGAACCGCGGGAATTCTCTCCGCGCGAGGTGATGAGCCATATCAGTTCCAACTACCTGCCGCTGGTGGTGCGTAAGCAACTGGGACTGTACTGCTTTATTGAACCCGACGTGCCGATGGCGCTGGAGGGCGATCCGATGCGCCTCCAGCAGGTGATTTCAAACCTGCTTAGCAATGCGATTAAATTCACCGATATGGGCTGCATTGTGATGCATGTGTCAAGGGCAGGGGACTACCTGAGCATCCGGGTGCGCGACACCGGGGTGGGCATTCCGGCGAAAGAGGTGGTTAAACTGTTCGATCCCTTCTTCCAGGTAGGAACCGGGGTGCAGCGTAACTTCCAGGGCACCGGGCTGGGGCTGGCCATTTGTGAAAAACTGATCAGCATGATGGATGGCGACATCTCGGTGGATACCGAGCCGGGCATGGGTAGCCAGTTCACTATCCGCATTCCGCTGTATGCGGCGCAGCCTTCGGTCAACCCATCGCCAGAAGGCCTGAGTGACAAACGCTGCTGGTTGGCGGTCAATAACGCCTCGCTGTTTACCTTCCTGGAATCACTGCTGACGCAAAACGGTATTCGGGTGGCGCGCTACGCCGGTCAAACGCCGGATGCGGAAGATATGTTAATTACGGATGATGAACTGACGCAGCCGTGGCAGGGCAAAGCGGCGGTGATCTTCTGCCGACGTCATATCGGCATTCCACTGGAGCGTGCTCACGGGGAGTGGGTGAACAGCGTGGCATCGCCGCATGAGCTGATCGTCCTGCTGGCGCGCATCTATCGCGTAGAGATGGAGACCGGCGACGCCAGCAACGTGCTACCGTCGCCGGAGTCGGCCCAGTCACTGAACGAAGATATGATGATTCTGGTGGTCGATGACCATCCGATCAACCGCCGCCTGCTGGCTGACCAGCTCGGGTCGCTAGGCTATCAGTGTAAAACGGCCAATGACGGTGTGGACGCGCTGAACGTGCTGAGCAAAAACCATATCGACATTGTCCTCAGCGACGTTAACATGCCGAATATGGACGGTTATCGCCTGACCCAGCGCATTCGCCAGCTTGGCCTGACGCTGCCGGTGGTTGGCGTTACCGCTAACGCGCTGGCAGAAGAAAAGCAGCGCTGTCTGGAGTCGGGAATGGACAGCTGTCTGTCCAAACCGGTGACGCTGGACGTTCTCAAGCAGACGCTGAAGGTATATGCCGAACGGGTCAGGAAGACGAGGGAATAAAAACAGCCCAGTATTGGGCTGTTTTGGGCGTTTCGTTTGTGCTGGGCTGCGGGAAAGCCAGGCCGGCCAGGCGTCAGCGCCAGCCGGCATTAAGCTACAATCAGTCTTTGTCGGCCGGACTCAGGGTCACGGAAGAGAGATAGTTCAGCAGGGCAATATCGTTTTCGACGCCCAGTTTCATCATTGCGGATTTCTTCTGGCTGCTGATAGTCTTGATGCTGCGGTTCAGCTTTTTGGCAATCTCGGTGACCAGGAAGCCTTCGGCGAACAGGCGCAGCACTTCGCTCTCTTTCGGTGACAGGCGTTTGTCGCCGTAACCGCCTGCGCTGATTTTTTCCAGCAGGCGAGACACGCTTTCCGGGGTGAATTTCTTCCCTTTCTGCAGCGCAGCCAGCGCTTTTGGCAGATCGGTTGGTGCGCCCTGTTTCAGAACGATCCCTTCGATATCGAGTTCCAGCACGGCACTTAAGATGGCCGGGTTGTTGTTCATGGTCAGCACGATAATCGAAATGCTTGGGAAATGGCGCTTGATGTACTTGATAAGCGTTATCCCGTCACCGTATTTATCTCCAGGCATGGAAAGATCGGTGATGAGCACGTGGGCATCCAGTTTAGGCAGGTTGTTAATCAGTGCTGTGGAATCTTCAAATTCGCCGACAACATTCACCCATTCGATCTGTTCAAGTGATTTGCGAATACCGAACAGTACAATCGGATGGTCATCGGCAATAATTACGTTCATATTGTTCATGTATAGGGCTACCTTGCTACAGCAAGCTTTTGACATAGGTGTCAATGTCGCTGATGTATTTTTCTATGCTGGCGGCATCTTTCTCGCGAATAAGATGTTCCAGCGTTTCACATAATTGCTTGCCCGGAACCAGATTAAGCATGGCAAACACCCCTTTAAGCCGGTGTGCTGTCTGAGCCAGCGCCGCAAAATCGTTCGCGGCCGACTCAGTATACAACCTCTTAACATCATCTGGTACTGTGTCTACAAAGAGCGAATAATAACCGCTGGCCTGAAGTTCGGCGCTTTCGTTGCCGCCCAGTGGGGATTCCGGGGTCGCTTCCTGCGCCAGCTGCTCCTCTATTAGTTGTAGTACAGCTTCCTGCATAGCATTGCTCATATTAAAGTTAACGCGCACCTGGCCTGGGCCTATTTTGCGCACGCCAGACTCATCATCGCTTAAAAGCAAGCCTGAGGCAGTAAGATTAGACGGATTATCAGTGATAAAAAGATCATATTCTTGACTTGCCAGTCTTTCATCCGGCGAGATGCAGGTCGCTCCCCAGTTTTCCAGTTGACGCACCACGATGCTGCGGATCTCATTTGAGGTGACGTCCACCATGGCCACAACCTCATCCAGCAGACGCTCGTCATCATCAATTTCCTGCGGGCTGGCAGGCATTTTGACATGCAGTGAGTATCGAGTGCCAAGCGATTCGCGCGCTTTAATATTCAGATGGCCGCCAAGTTTGCGTGCCAGCTGATCGCACAGCCAGAAGGTGAGGGCGTTGGCTTTACCGTAATTATCGCTCTGCGTGTCGTTGAGGAACGGGAAGTGCAGATTGTCGATCTCGCTGGTCGTGACCCCTTCTCCGGTATCGAGGATACGGAAGGTCAAACGATCGTCGGCAGATTCGTCGTTACTCACCTCAAGAGTGATTTTACCGATTTGGGTGGTGGTGACCGCATACTGGATCAGCATCAGCAGGATCCGGCGCAGCGCGTCGCGGTCGCCGTGACGCTCATCGTTGGCGGGCAGCGGATTATTAATCAGCAGCTGCAGCCCTTTGCGTTTAATCACCGGCAGTACGTCCGGCACCACTTCATCGATCAGATCCTGGATGGAGAACAGCGTAGCGGTGCTCTTCCAGCTCTCGTTTTCGAGCATGTTGGCCAGCTGGATTTCATCCACCAGGCGCACCAGCGTATCGGCGTGACTCGACAGCTGAAGGCTTTCCGGGCTGGTGAGATGCGCCGCTTCGCTGGCCAGCGCCTTCAGCGGCAGCTTAAACGCCTCGCCAATATTCTGCATAAACGCGGCCCGGCCCTGCTGGTTCTTCTCGTACAGCCTTTGCGCCTGTTTGAGCTTTTTATTCACCATCACCTCGCGATCCTGATCGCGAATGATGAAAATCTGCGTGCGGGAGGCCACCTGGCTGCGGAACTGGCGGATCTCATACAGCTCATTATTGATGGTGGCCTGAATCACCCCCTGGTGCTGATCCGCCATGCTGGTGATGTTTTGCAAATTCAGGTGCGGCAGCAGGTGGTCGGCAATTTTGTTGCTGATAATCGTCCGGTTCGCTTCCTGATCGTGCACCAACAGGCCGAGCGGCAGCACAGAGACAATCTCTTCGTTGAGTGCCCGTAGCACCCGCAGCTCATTGCTGGAGGCGGTGGTGGCCGGGAGATCGCTCTGACGGCCAGGCTGTGTGCGGAAGGTGCTGTAGCCAAACAGCGCCAGGGCCAGCAGTCCGATGTTAAGCAGCAGCGGCAGCAGGATATTTTGCAGCGTATCCAGCAGGAGGGTACCGAACGGCACCTGCCAGACCAGGCGCATCCCCGTGGTGTTCAGCGACGAGGCAATCTCAATTTTCGACCCATTAAAGGAGATCGCTACGCTGTCCGGACTCTCTTTATCCGTAGGCGAGCGCAGGTTCTGGACGGCGGTATCCGGTTCCAGGCGGAAGCTCTCCAGCGGCATATCCGGCGGGATCAGATCGTTGATCGGCAGATCGAAGGCGACCACTGTCGCCAGATGCCCTGGCTGATTGAAGGTGGTGCGCAGGGTAAAGTAGTGGCCATTTTGCCAGGCCAGCCGGCGCAGGGAGGAGAAACTTTCGCGCTCATCCAGGGCATTGGCCTGCTGCAGCATCTCCGCGCGGCGGGAGTCGACAACCGTGCCTACCGACGATTCTTTAAAACCCGAAGAGAGATCCTTTAGCGGCAGCGTCGAGATCAGGATCATGCTGTTGTCCTGACCATTGAGATAGTACATCGACCAGGGCACGGTCTCGGCGCCCCACAGCGTATCCAGATAAGACGACATGCGCTGGGTCATCTCAAGCGTGGCGCTGTCGTGCGAGCCAAAAATCAGCGCTTCGGTTTTGCGTCGTGTTTTCTCAAGATAGTAGACGTCCTGCTTCAGGCGCGTTTCCTGCAAACCGGCAGCGGAGGAGGTAGTAGGCGTCGCTGCAATATTGTCGTAGATCTGCCAGGTCGCGTAGCGCCACGTATCGATGCGCTTATGCAGCGCATGGCTGATATCCACAATCTGATAGCTTCTGTCTTTTAACCAGGTGTTAACCGCGCTTTGCACCATTACGCCCATGGTCACTAACAGCACAACGATCAATAGAAGAAAGAAACGGGTGATACTACCCGGAAGCAGAGAGAATTTGTTCGCGGCGGTGGTTTCTGACTGACTCATTGATGTGTTTGACCCGTTATGGCTGCGCTGGCGACGAATAGGGCAGTATAAAGAGTAATAATCGAATTTCCAGCGTCACGCCACCGGCGGGGCTGACTTTTTATCCTCGCCACCCAGGTTTGCGCTTTTGTTTTAAATCTGTACGAAGAGAACGATATTGTACAAATTGTCCGCAATAGCGTCGGGTAAATAGCACGAATAAACAAGAAATTAAATTATCCATTATATTTACAGGGCGGGAAGATGTTCACCAGAAGGATGGTTAATAGAGGTTATAGTTTCAATGTGGTAGCACAAATAATTACATTTGCGTAAAGAAGGGTAAAAAAAAACCGAATGCAGAGTGCATTCGGCTCAATAAAGGATAAACAGACATTCAAATATGAATGACGGTAATAAATAAAGTTAATGATGATAGCGAGAGATATTTTAGTCGTGAGGGCTGAATTTGTTTTGTCAATCAGTGCTATAATTAAATTTTGTTTAACTTATTGTTTTATATGGCTATTTATTATTTTTTGATTTTTGGTGCTTTATTTTTTAACTTATCGTGCTATCAAAAAGTTCCCTTGAATTTACAAAATGAAACACCTATATGGTAAAATGAAACATCTTAAAAGTTTTAGTATCATATTCGTGTTGGATTATTCTGTATTTTTGCGGAGAATGAAGTTGCCGACTGGTTAAGAGGGTTAACCAGTAAGCAGTGGCAATAAATAAAAGACATATAACAGAGGGTTAAAATAATGAAAGTTAAAGTCCTGTCCCTCCTGGTACCAGCACTGCTGGTAGCGGGCGCAGCAAATGCGGCTGAAATTTATAACAAAGACGGCAACAAATTAGATCTGTACGGTAAAGTTGATGGTCTGCACTATTTCTCTGATGACAAAGGTAGCGATGGCGATCAGACCTACATGCGTATCGGTTTTAAAGGCGAAACCCAGGTTAACGATCAGATCACCGGCTACGGTCAGTGGGAATACAACGTTCAGGCTAATGATACAGAAAGCAGCAGCAACCAGTCCTGGACACGTGTGGCCTTCGCCGGTCTGAAATTCGCTGACGCGGGTTCTTTCGACTACGGTCGTAACTATGGCGTTGTGTACGACGTCACTTCCTGGACCGACGTGCTGCCAGAATTCGGCGGTGACACCTACGGTTCTGATAACTTCCTGCAATCCCGTGCTAACGGCGTTGCAACCTACCGTAACCAGGACTTCTTCGGTCTGGTTGAGGGTCTGAACTTTGCTCTGCAGTATCAGGGTAAAAACGGCAGCGCCAGCGGTGAAAACGACACGGGTCGTAGCCTGCTGAAACAGAACGGTGACGGCTTCGGCGGCTCCGTAACTTACGATCTGGGCGAAGGCTTCAGCGTCGGTGCAGCAGCAGCATCCTCTAAGCGTTCTGCTGACCAGAACGGTGCAGAGGTGTACGGTCATGGGGATCGTGCTGACGTGTACAGCGGCGGCCTGAAATACGACGCGAACAACCTCTACCTGGCGGCGCAGTACTCCCAGACTTACAACGCGACCCGTTTTGGTAACTCCCAGAACAACACCACCGTTTACGGTTTTGCTGACAAAGCGCAGAACTTTGAAGTGGTTGCGCAGTACCAGTTCGACTTCGGTCTGCGTCCATCCGTGGCTTACCTGCAGTCTAAAGGTAAGGACGTGAGCAACGGCACCAACAACTTCGGCGATCAGGATCTGCTGAAATATGTTGATGTTGGCGCGACTTACTACTTCAACAAAAACATGTCCACCTACGTTGATTACAAAATCAACCTGCTGGATGACAGCAACTTCACTCGCCAGGCGGGTATCAGTACTGATGACATCGTAGCACTGGGTCTGGTTTACCAGTTCTAAGTCGCACGTAGTATTGTATGAGGGGCCAATCGGCCCCTTTTTTTGGCCTCCACTTTAGGGTCTTACAAACCCCACTTTTTGGTGTACTCTTGCCGCTCTCAGGCTTGAGGATAATAACGAATGGAAATTACTTTTCTTCGTGTCGGCTTCCTGGCGACACTTTTTATGCTGACAGCATGTGACAACTCTCCCCCTCCGGTAAAGGCCACGACGGCCACCGCGACGGTGCTGGAAGGCAAAACAATGGGCACCTTCTGGCGGGTCAGCGTCATGGATATGCCTGCTTCCCGGGCCGATGAGCTGCGCGGAAAAATTCAGTCCCAGCTGGATGCAGACGACCAGTTGATGTCCACCTATAAACCTGATTCTGCCTTGATGCGCTTTAACAAATCCCAGAGCACTTCGCCATGGCCGGTGAGCGAAGCGATGGCGGATATCGTTACCGAAGCGCTGCGCGTCGGCTATAAAACCCAGGGGGCGATGGATGTCACCGTTGGCCCACTGGTGAATCTGTGGGGATTCGGCCCCAATAAACAGCCGGTGAAAACCCCCGATCAGTCACAGATTGACGATGCGCGGGCGCAAACGGGCCTGCAGCACCTGACGGTGATCAATCAGTCCGGTCAGCAATATCTGGAAAAAAATATCCCGGATCTGTTTGTCGATCTCTCCACCGTGGGGGAAGGGTATGCGGCGGATCATCTGGCGACGCTGATGGCCGAAGAAGGGGTCTCTCGCTATCTGGTTTCGGTCGGTGGGGCGCTGGTCAGCCGGGGATTGAACGCCAGCGATAAGCCGTGGCGGGTGGCGATCCAGAAGCCGACCGATCGGCAAAATGCGGTACAGGCGATTGTCGACATTAACGGCCATGGCATCAGTACCTCCGGCAGCTACCGGAACTATTACGAACTGGACGGAAAGCGTATCTCGCACGTGATCGATCCGCAGACCGGTCGCCCGATTAGCCATAATCTGGTGTCGGTAACGGTAATCGCCCCCACCGCGCTGGAAGCGGATGCCTGGGATACGGGTCTGATGGTACTGGGCACCGATAAAGCCCGGGAGATTGTGCGTGAGCAAGGTCTGGCGGTCTATATGATCATCCGGGAAGGGGAGGGATTCAAAACCTGGATGTCCCCGCAGTTCGCCAGCTTCCTGGTGAACGGCCCGAATTAAAAAGCAAGGTTGCGGGTTTTTCGTCGCTGGCGCTCAGGCAGGGTATGAGTATGCTTAAAGAAGGAGCCAATCATGAAAAACCCGAACCTGAAAAACGACGATCTGCGCTGGCTGGCGGTGCTGGCCCGCGATCCCCATGCCGACGGTCAGTTTGTGTTTGCCGTGCACACCACCGGTATCTTCTGTCGCCCCTCCTGTCGGGCTCGCCACGCTCTGCGTAAAAACGTTCGCTTTTATCCTGATGCCTGTCAGGCGGAGCAGGCCGGTTTTCGCCCCTGCAAACGCTGCCGACCCGATCTCCGCGATCCCAATGCGCAGCGGGTTACCACCATCGAAAAAGCCTGCCGCTTGCTGGAGCAGGATCAGCCCCTGACCCTGGATCAGCTGGCGCAGGCGGTGGCGGTAAGCCCGTATCATCTTCATCGCCTGTTTAAAGCCGCAACCGGCATGACGCCAAAAGCCTGGCAGCAGGCGGCGCGGGCGGCGCGTCTTCGTCAGGCGCTGGCGCAGGGCGACAGGGTCACCGACTCCGTACTGGCTGCGGGTTTTCCCGACAGCAGCAGCTATTACCGTAAGGCTGATGCCGCGCTGGGCATGACCGCGAAGCAGTACCGCCGTGGTGGGGAATCTACGACCGTGCAGTACGCCCTGAGCGACTGCGCGCTGGGCCGCTGCCTGGTGGCGGAAAGCGTGCGCGGTATCTGCGCAATTTTGCCCGGCGATGACGACCGCGCCCTGATTGCCGAGCTGGAGACGCTGTTTCCACACGCTCAACGCGATCAGGCCGACGCGGCCTTTGCGGCCCGGGTAAGTCAGGTGATTGCCAGCGTCGATAACCACGCCCTGGCGCTGACGCTGCCTCTGGATATCCGCGGGACCGCCTTTCAGCTGCAGGTCTGGCAGGCGCTGCGGGCTATCCCCGGCGGCGAGACCGCGAGCTACCAGCAGGTGGCCAACGCCATTGGCAATCCTGGCGCGGTGCGAGCCGTTGCCCGGGCCTGCGCCGCCAATACACTGGCGATTATCATTCCCTGTCACCGGGTGGTGCGCAGCGACGGCGGACTCTCTGGCTATCGCTGGGGTGCCGTACGTAAAGCTGCGCTGCTTAAGCGCGAAGCCAATAAGCTGGAGGAATAATGCTCGATCTGTTTGCCGACGCCGAACCCTGGCACGAACCCCTGGCGCCCGGGGCGTTGATCCTGCGCCGCTTTGCGCTGACGCGTGCATCAGCGCTGATGCAGGGCATCGAACAGGTTGCCGGACAGTCGCCGTTTCGCCAGATGGTTACCCCGGGCGGATACACCATGTCGGTGGCGATGAGCAACTGCGGCGCGCTGGGCTGGACCACCGACGCGCACGGCTACCTCTATTCACCCACCGACCCGCTGACCAGCGCGGCCTGGCCGCCGATGCCGCAGGCGTTTGCTGAACTGTGCCAGGCGGCTGCAACCGCTGCGGGCTACCCCGATTTTCAGCCTGACGCCTGCCTGATTAACCGCTACGGCATCGGGGCGAAGCTGTCTTTGCATCAGGATAAAGATGAAGCGGACCTGCGAGCGCCGATTGTCTCGGTATCGCTCGGCCTGCCTGCCGTCTTCCAGTTTGGCGGGCTGCGCCGCAACGATCCGCTTAAGCGCCTGCTGCTGGAGCACGGCGACGTCGTGGTGTGGGGTGGGCCTTCGCGTCTGTTTTACCACGGCATCCAGCCGCTAAAGGCTGGCACGCATCCCCTGACCGGAGACTGTCGCTACAACCTGACGTTCCGCCGGGCAGCGAATAACGAATAAAAATAAGAATTATTCTTGCTGTAAGCGGCGGGCAGTTTACACTGCTGGCTGTTTTTTCTTGTCTGGATTGCTCTGCATGGAACTCCTGTTACTGGTCTGGCGTCAATACCGCTGGCCGTTTATCGCGGTGATGGCGTTAAGCCTGCTCAGCGCCGCGCTGGGTATTGGTCTGATCGCCTTTATCAACCTGCGCTTAATTGAAACGGTCGACACCACCCTGATGGTGCTGCCGGAATTTCTTGGACTGCTGTTGCTGCTGATGGCAGTGACCCTCGGTTCACAGCTGGCGCTGACGACCCTCGGCCATCACTTCGTCTATCGTCTGCGCAGCGAGTTTATCAAACGCATTCTGGATACCCAGGTTGAGCGCGTGGAGCAGTTGGGCAGTGCTTCGCTGCTGGCGGGGCTGACCAGCGATGTGCGCGCCATTACCATCGCCTTTGTGCGTCTGCCGGAGCTGGTGCAGGGAATTATCCTGACCTTCGGCTCGGCCGCCTATCTGGCCTGGCTGTCGACCAAAATGCTGGCGATCACTGCCCTGTGGATTGTGATCACTATCTGGGGTGGCTACATGCTGGTGGCGCGGGTTTACCGCCACATGGCTGTGCTGCGTGAAACGGAGGATAAGCTCTACAACGACTATCAAACCGTGCTGGAAGGGCGCAAGGAGCTGACCCTGAACCGCGAGCGCGCCGAGCACATCTTCAACAATCTGTATGTTCCCGATGCCCGTGAGTATCGTCATCATATTGTGCGCGCCGACACCTTCCACCTGAGCGCGGTGAACTGGTCAAACATCATGATGCTGGGCGCGATTGGGCTGGTGTTCTGGATGGCAAACAGCCTCGGTTGGGCAGACACCAACGTGGCGGCGACCTACTCGCTGACCTTACTCTTTCTGCGTACCCCGCTGCTCTCGGCCGTCGGGGCGCTTCCCACCCTGCTTAGCGCACAGGTGGCGTTTAACAAGTTGAGAAAGTTTGACCTCGCGCCGTATAAAGAAGAATTCCCGCGACCTGAAGCGTTTCCAAACTGGCAAACGCTGGAACTGCGCAACGTGACGTTTACCTATCAGGACAACACCTTCTCCGTCGGGCCGGTGAATCTCACCCTCAACCGCGGCGAACTGCTGTTCCTGATTGGCGGCAACGGCAGCGGTAAATCGACGCTGGCGATGCTGCTGACCGGGCTGTATCAGCCCCAGTCAGGTGAAATCCTGCTGGATGGTAAACCGCTGAGCACAGAAAAGCCGGAAGATTACCGCAAGCTGTTTTCCGCCGTGTTTACCGACGTCTGGCTGTTCGATCAACTGCTGGGCCCGGAAGGCAAACAGGCCGATCCGGCGCTGGTGGAGAAGTGGCTGGCGCACCTGCAAATGTCGCACAAGCTGGAGCTACAGGACGGCAAAATCCTGAATCTGAAGCTGTCGAAAGGGCAGAAAAAACGGGTGGCGCTGCTGCTGGCACTGGCGGAAGAGCGCGACATTATCCTGCTGGATGAGTGGGCTGCCGATCAGGACCCGCATTTCCGCCGCGAGTTTTATCAAGTGCTGCTGCCGCTGATGCAGCAGATGGGTAAAACCATCTTTGCCATCAGCCATGACGATCACTATTTTATCCACGCCGACCGTCTGCTTGAGATGCGCAGCGGCCAGTTGAGCGAACTGACCGGCGCCGAGCGTGACGCCGCGTCGCGTGATGCGGTGGCGCGCACCGCATAATGCCCTGAACCTGCCCGGCGGCACCCTGTTGCCGGGCTATTTGCCCCCCGTTACCGATTTTTTCCCCTTTCCTGTCATTCGTTTATTAAAATTTACACAACCCCGCGCTATTCTTAATGCCAACTCATTTCATGGATTAATGATTGATGCCTGGATTATCGAAAAATAGCGCAAGGTTGCGCGATCAGGAGCGCGCGCGTCTTATCTGGTTGATGACCACCGACAAAGCGCTCACCTCCACCCTGCTGGGCAAGCTGACCCTGGCTGAGCAATATGATGTCGGTACCTTAGCCGACGATATTGCTGAGGTAGGGGCACTGGTCGCCCATTTGCCACCGCCGGATCTTGCCGATACCCTCGAAGCGCTGCCCTCGGAAGAGCGCCACGCCCTGTGGCGACTGGTCCAGGATCACGAGCGTGGGCAGGTACTGCTGGAAGCCTCCGAAAACGTCTGGGAAGACTTGATTGACGAGATGAGCGACCACGCTATTCTCGATGCCCTGCGTACCCTGGATATCGACGAGCAGATTTACCTGGTTCAGCATCTGCCGCGTAACCTGACCGGTCGTCTGCTGGCCTCGCTGCCCGCCAGCGAACGTGCCCGCGTCCGCCAGGTGATGCACTACGAAAAGAACCGCGTCGGCGCGATCATGGAGTTTGGCGTAATCATGGTCCGTCCGGACGTGACGCTGGGTACTGTGCAGCGCTACCTGCGCCGGCTGGGTAAAATGCCGGAAAACACCGATAAGTTGTTTGTCACCTCGCGCGATAAAATCCTGCTCGGCGAGCTGGCGCTGCAGACCATCCTGCTGAACAGCGCCCAGCGTAGGGTGAGTGAGGTGATGGACACCCAGCCGATGATCTTCTCCCCTGAAGATGATGCCGAAAAAGCGGCGCGTACCTTTGAGCGTGACAACCTGATCAGTGCCGCAGTGGTGGACTCGGTGGGTAAGCTGATGGGGCGTGTGACCATCGATGAGATCGTCGATGTGGTCTATGAAGAGACGGACAACGATATGCGCGCCCTCGGGGGGCTAAGCGCCGAAGAGGATGTCTACGCCCCGGTGAGCAAAGCGGTCAAAACCCGCTGGGCATGGCTGGCGATTAACCTCTGTACCGCCTTTATCGCCTCCAGGGTGATCGACGGATTTGAACACACCATCTCGCAGCTGGTGGCGCTGGCCTCGCTGATGCCAATTGTGGCGGGCATTGGTGGCAACACAGGCAACCAGACCATCACCATGATCGTGCGCGCGCTGGCGCTACAGCACATTCAGCCGGGCAACTTTACCTTCCTGATCCTGCGAGAGCTGGGCGTAGCGCTGATCAACGGCCTGGTGTGGGGCGGTATTATGGGCGGGGTGACCTGGTGGCTGTACGACGATATGGCGCTGGGTGGGGTGATGACTCTGGCGATGGTACTGAATCTACTGGTGGCGGCGATGATGGGGGTGATTATTCCGCTGACCATGACCCGCCTCGGGCGCGACCCCGCAGTGGGGTCGAGCGTGATGATTACCGCCATCACCGATACCGGCGGTTTCTTTATTTTTCTTGGTCTGGCGACGGTGTTTCTGCTGTAGCAGCGTGCCGACGTTTGATGCGGGACGGCATTATCGCCATCGCAATAATGCCGCCCACCACGCCAATCGCCAGATTACCGGTTGAGACGGTGGCCGCAACGGTCACCAGCATCACCAGGGTTTCGGCGATCGGCGCCCCTTTTACGCTGGCCGGTTGAATGCTGTGCCAGTTGAAGGTTTTGACCGCCACAATCGCCATAATGCCCGCCAGCACCGCCATCGGGATTTTTGCCATCACGTCGCTCAGCGCCGTCACCAATAGCAGCAGCACCAGCCCGGCGGCCAGCGTAGAGACGCGGCTGCGGCCTTTGCCCATCTCGACGTTGACGATGGTCTGACCGATCATCGCACAGCCCGCGATCCCGCCAAAAAAGCCCGCCATGATATTTGCCACGCCCAGTCCCATGCTCTCCCGGCGCTTGCTGGAGGGCGTCGCGGTCAGCTCATCCACCAGCTTTGCGGTCAAGAGGGATTCCATCAACCCGACGAAGGCGATGCTTAATGCGCAGGGCCAGATGATGCTCAGGGTGTGCAGGTCAAGCGGCACCAGCATCTGGCTGATGCCCGGCAGGCCGCCGCCAATCGAGCCTTCATCCCCGACGGTCGGCAGCAGCTGGCCGCTGGTGACGGTAAACAGCGTCAGGACCACAATCGCAATCAGTGGGGAAGGCACGCTTTTAATGTAGCGGGGTGCCCACAGCACAATCAGCAGCGTCAGGACAAACAGGCCGACAATCAGCGGGCTTTTGCTCCAGAAATGCGGCACCTGGGCAAAGAAAATCAATATCCCCAGCGCGTTAACAAACCCGGTCATCACTGCCTGTGGAATAAAGCGTATCAGGCGCGCCATCCCCAGCGCACCAAACAGGATCTGGATCAGGCCCGCAAGCAGCACCGCCGGCAGAATGTACTGCGCGCCGTGCTGATGAACCATCGGGCCAATCACCAGCGCCACGGAACCGGCTGCGGCGGTCACCATCGCCGGACGACCGCCCATCACCGACAGCGCCAGGCACAGCACCACCGAGGCAAACAGGCTAACTTTGGGATCCACGCCCGCCACCACCGAAAACGAGATCACTTCCGGGATCAGGGCCAGGGCGGTGATCACCCCAGCCAGGGTTTCACGCATGAAAAGTGAGGGAGAACGCAGGACCGTGACGATCCGGGGAGAGGCATGTGTCTGGGACATAGTTTTTCGCAGGTTAGTGGCGCCAGCAGGACAAAGGGTTCTGTGCGATAGATCACAAAGGGCAGCATAGTAGCGGGTAAGCGCGCGCTTTGCCAGCCCGCCAAATCGGATAACCCTACAAAATGCGCAACATTAATTATCATAATTACAATAATTATTTAACCTTTAAACAATATTTAAATGTTGCTACCGTTGGCGCCGCACTCCACTTCCAGTATTAACAGCAAAAAATACGCTTATCACGAAGGCATTAATGATGAAAAAAATGACTGCCATGCTCTTGTCCGTGGCCGTAAGCCTCAGCGCTGCCCCAATGGCGGCACAGGCGCAGGCCCCGCAGGCGCAGGAAACAGACGTTCTTTTAATTGGCGGCGGTATCATGAGCGCCACGCTTGGGACCTATCTGCAAGAGCTTGAGCCAGACTGGTCAATGACCATGGTTGAACGCCTCGACGGCGTGGCAAAAGAGAGCTCCAACGGCTGGAATAACGCCGGTACCGGCCACTCGGCCTTAATGGAACTCAACTACACCCCGCAGAAGAAAGACGGCACCATCAGTATTGAGAAAGCCGTTGAAATCAACGAAGCGTTCCAGATTTCGCGCCAGTTCTGGTCTCATCAGGTGAATAGCGGTGTGATGCACGACCCGCACTCCTTCATTAACACCGTGCCGCACATGAGCTTTGTCTGGGGTGATGAGAACGTTAACTTCCTGCGTGCGCGTTACGCTGCCCTGCAGCAAAGCACCCTTTTCCGCGGGATGAAGTATTCCGAAGATCATGCGCAGATTAAAGCCTGGGCACCGCTGGTGATGGAAGGGCGCGACCCGAACCAGAAAGTGGCCGCCACCCGTACCGACATTGGTACCGACGTCAACTACGGCGAAATTACCCGTCAGTTGGTGAGCGGGCTGCAGAAGAAAGAGAACTTCAGCCTGTCCGTGAACACCGAGGTGCGCGGCTTTACCCGCAACGCGGACAACTCCTGGAACGTGACCGTTGCCGACCTGAAAAACAACGACGCAGAGCGCGTGATTAAAGCGAAGTTTGTCTTTATCGGCGCAGGCGGCGCGGCGCTGAAGCTGCTGCAGGAAACCGGTATTCCGGAAGCCGACAACTATGGTGGCTTCCCGGTTGGAGGGCAGTTCCTGGTGTCGGAAAACCCGGAAGTGGTGAATCGTCATCTGGCGAAAGTGTACGGCCAGGCCTCGGTAGGCGCACCGCCAATGTCGGTTCCGCACATTGATACCCGTATGCTGGACGGTAAGCGCGTGGTGCTGTTTGGCCCGTTCGCCACCTTCTCGACGAAGTTCCTGAAAAACGGCTCCCTGTGGGATCTCCTGAGTTCAACCACCACCTCCAACGTGGTGCCGATGATGAACGTAGGGCTTGATAACTTCGATCTGGTGAAATACCTGATTAGCCAGGTGCTGCTCTCTGACGACGATCGTTTCGAGGCGCTGAAAGAGTACTATCCGCAAGCGAAGAAAGAAGACTGGCGTTTGTGGCAGGCGGGTCAGCGCGTGCAGATCATCAAGCGCGATGCGGATAAAGGCGGCGTGCTACGTCTGGGCACCGAAGTGGTGAGCGATAAAGAAGGCACCATCGCTGCGCTGCTGGGGGCTTCTCCGGGCGCGTCGACGGCGGCGCCGATCATGCTGCATCTGATGGAAAAAGTGTTCAAAGACAAAGTCGCCAGCCCACAATGGCAGGCGAAGCTGAAGACCATTATCCCGTCTTACGGTACGGCGCTGAACGGCAACGTAGAAGCCACCGAACAGGAGCTGGAGTTCACCAGCCGCGTTCTGCAGCTGAACTATGACAAGCCGCAGGCTCCTGACGCGGCACCACAGGCTCAACTGCAGGCGAAGCCGGAAAGCAAACCGGTCGCCGATATCGCCCTGTAATGTTATTTGCCCGGCGGCGCACGCTGCCGGGCATCATGGCATTAACGCACGACGGCGTTTTCAACCTTCTCGTCGGCCTTCCAGATTCGGTACTTCACCTCGATATTCGCCGGGGTATAGACCACAATCGGCAACTTGCTGTTGTAGCGCAGCAGGCTGTTCTCTCCCAGATTCGCCGTCACAAACTGCTTAGATTTTTTCCCTTCCGGGCACGCCATCATGGTAGAGACCGGTGAGGTCGCCTTATCGAAGACGTAATAGTCGTAACCCCAGCCTTCCAGCGTTTTGCGGGTTAACTGGCCGCCGAGCCGATGGCGATTGCAGTCCACTTCCAGCGTCTGTCCTATCAGCAGCTCAACGTTAAAATCCGCTTCCTGTTGCTGTGTTGGCAGGTCAATAACCTGGCGTTTCATCCCCTGTTCAGCCTGCGGGTAGGGGGCCGTTTTGCTTAATGGCTGGGGGGCATCACTGGCGTATGCGTTAAGACAGGTCAGCGCCAGCAGGGCAATGACACTTTTCGATGTGTTTTTCACAGTTATTCCTTTATGTCGATCCGTTCGCTTTCAGACTATCATGGTAGCTGTTTTTACCTTAAATTTATTTATAACAAGTGTAAATCACTGAGTAATTAGCTTGATAATAGTTTTAAATACTGGATTGGTGCCATGAAGGGGATCGTGGTAGGGTGAGCGGCAATCATTGTTATTCATCTGTGAAGGAAAAAACCATGGTACGTGAAAAACTTAACACCCCGGCGGGGCGCAAATTTCTGCTGGCACTGCTGACGGTTTTTCTCATTGCGGTCGCGGGCGTGGGGCGCGTCACCATTATCGGCGTGGTTGAGCAATACAACATTCCGCTGACGGAGTGGACCACCAGCATGTTCTTCCTGCAGTCGGCGATGGTGCTGGTCTACAGCACGGTGTTTACCGTCCTGCTGGCGATTCCGCTGGGGATTTTTTTCCTCGGCGGTAGCGATAAACGCTAAGTTTTCACGTTGCTTTCCCGGTTTTCTACCCTTCGCCGGATCCCGAAAGGGGTCTGGGTGGTGGGCGGCGTCAGTATGCTGATGGATATCTCCTCGGAGATTATTCACAGCCTGCTGCCGCTGTTTATGGTCACCACCCTTGGCGCCAGCGTCATCTTTATCGGCCTCATAGAAGGACTGGCGGAAGCCACGGCGCTGTTCATCAAGGTGTTTTCAGGTGCAATCAGCGACTATCTGGGTAAGCGAAAAGGCCTTGCGCTGCTGGGCTACGGGCTCGGGGCGGCCAGCAAGCCGCTGTTTGCGCTCGCGTCTTCTTCCGGGATGATCCTCGGGGCGCGGTTGATTGATCGGGTAGGCAAGGGCATTCGTGGCGCACCTCGCGATGCGCTGGTGGCTGACGTCACGCCGCCCGAGATGCGCGGCGCGGCCTTTGGGCTGCGTCAGTCGATGGACACCATCGGCGCATTTCTTGGTCCTCTGCTGGCAGTCGGAATGATGCTGCTGTGGAACGACGACTTCCGCACCATCTTCTGGGTTGCCGTCATTCCCGGCGTGCTGGCCGTTGCGCTGCTGTTTTTCGGTCTGCATGAGCCCGCCACCCCGATTGCCCACAAGCGTACCAATCCCATCAAAAAAGAGAACCTGAAACGCCTCGGCACCCGCTGCTGGTGGGTGATTGGCCTGGGCGCAGTCTTTACCCTGGCGCGCTTCAGCGAAGCCTTTCTGGTGCTGCGCGCCCAGCAGTCGGGCATTGCGCTGGCGCTGATCCCGCTGGTGATGGTCGCCATGAACCTGCTGTATGCCTTCTCGGCCTATCCCTTCGGCAAATTATCCGATTCCATGAGCCATACCCGCCTGCTGCAGTGGGGGCTGGTGGTGTTGATTGCGGCGGATATCGTGCTGGCGCTGAGTACGCACTGGGTTGGGATCATAGCTGGTGTGGCGCTGTGGGGTATCCATATGGGAATGACCCAGGGATTGCTGGCGGCGATGATCGCCAGAACGGCGCCTGCGGATCTGCGCGGTACGGCGTTTGGCCTGTTCAGCATGGTGAGTGGCGTAGCGCTGCTGATTGCCAGCCTTGGGGCGGGTATCATCTGGGAAACCTGGGGGGCGGAATACACCTTCTGGACCGGCGCCGCTATCTGCCTGCTGACGCTGGTGTACCTGTTGAAGCGCCCGGCGGTGCTGTAAAGCGTCGTGCAGAGGAAAATTATTCTGTAATTAATTCGGCGCGTTAGCGCGGTTTTGGTACCAATGTGGTCCTTTATTTCAGGAGAACGTTATGAAAAGGACCACACTTTACACCGCCCTGGCATTTGCTCTGTTGCTGCCATCACTGTATGCACATGCTGGCCCGCAGGCGCAGGTTGTCTGCGCCTACAATCACACCCTGGGCGACGATGCCATTATGATGTTCGGCAAAACCAATCAGGCGATGTGGCATGATTTTTTCGGCAACACCCGCACCGATGCCCATTCCAGCTATCAGTCGCTGCGTCAGCAGCCAGAAACCACCTGCGATAACAAAGCCGACAGCTCGGCGTACTGGGCACCGTCGCTGCGCCTGCCGGACGGGACGGTGGTGCAACCCGCTTACCAGAAAACCTATTACCAGGCATCCAACGTTGAGCAGTTTCCCCTCAGTCCGTTCCCGGCCGGACTGGCGCTGTTGGCGGGCGATCACCACGGTACTCAACCCAGCTCCCGCATCACCTTTCTGTGCGCCAACGGCAAAGGCTACAGCAATAAAGTGGGGGAAGTCTGCGGCCTGAGAAATGCCAAAGATGGAGTCCAGTTTAATATCGGGATCCAGTTCCCCAATTGTTGGGACGGTATTCACCTGCAGCCGATGCACGGCATGGCGAATGCCACTTACGACGTGAAAGGGCAGTGCCCGTCCGGCTTCCCGGTGAAAATCCCGACCGTCAATATGAACGTGGCGTATGTGCTTAAGGGCATCACCTCCCTTGATACCGCCAAAGCGCAGCTTTCTCTCGATCCCACCATGAACGGCGATGTACGCGAAGAGCACTGGGGCAGCCTGTATACTGCTCATGCCGATTTTATGAATGGCTGGACGGAACAGGGCGCGCAGTTTATGACCGATATGTGCATGAACGAAGGCACCGACTGCGGGACTAACGTGCCTTACGGCTATTCGAAAGCGCAGGCCAACGTCTGGGTGAGCAGCGAGACGCCGACCGTTCCCGTGCCAGACGCGCAGATGCTGCTAATTCAGGATAACTGGAAAAACGGCGGCCGAACCCGTAATCCGGAGACCATGAGTTTGGTCAAATTTACAATCCCTGCGCTACCAACCGGCCAGGATCCTTCCCTGTTCAAGTACAAGGTGCGGATCTACGGTGGGAAAGTCGAAGCCAACGGTGCCGACCAGATCTTCTTCTATCCGGCCAGCAACGACTGGGATCCGGCTACGGTGACCTGGAAAAAACGCCCAACCACCAGCTACAACTCGGATGCGATCTTGTATCTCGATAACAAGGTTGAATACCGGATGGTGGACGTGGACAAAGCGGTGCGTAAAGCGCTGGCGGCAGGGAAAACGGAGATCTCCTGGTATATTGGCGGCGATCGCCAGGGCAACCATTACCAGTTCAGCCCGGCATCTTCAAAAGAGAGCCTGCTGCTGATGCTGACGGGGTTCAAAACCACGCCGGAAATTTGATGGAATAGGTGAGGCGTAAGGCATAAGCCAGTCAGGCCACTGACTGGCTTTTTTGTATTACAATTGTTTACACTTGAAAGGGGTGCCTGTAAAAAGTCTTTATATCAGTAGGTTACCAATAATAAGAGTCCAGATGTGTTTCATTCGAAATCCCCGTTACGGGCGTAAATCCGTGCTTTTTCTCAATCAAAATAATACGCTATCTGCCTGCCCTGACTTATGTCAAATTTTCATTAGTTCACTAACGTAATATTTTCTTTTGTGAATTACAGCACGAAATGCTAATTTTCAGGACGTATTAACACTGCCTGTTTATATCGGCTGTTAATCCTCATTTTTCTTTATTGTGGTGGTGACGGGTATGTTTAAGAAATTGATTATCTCTGTTGTGCTCTCTTCTTTCGTGGCAGCGCCGGCATTTGCGATCAGCGCCAACTATCGCGCGCAGCTTGAGCGCTCCGGCTGTACGCAGCAAACCGAGCTGGACGGAACCTGCAACATCCATAAAACCAAAGCGGAAAACCAGAAAGCAGCGAAAGCCTCTGCCGCGACCTCAGGCGATCGTGCTGAGCTGGAAAATTTTCTGCGTGACAGCGTTCGTGGACAGAAAACGGATGATGCTTACAGTGCGCTTGAGGGATATGGTTTCAAAAATAATGAGCCTCTGATCTGGGTCAAAGGGAAGCAGAAGGTCACACTGAAAGTGAACAGTGCTGATGTCGTGACGAGCGCCACATCCGCTCACTGATTACAGACTGATTTCAGGTAAAAGAAAAGGGATGAACTCGATGAGTTCATCCCTTTTTTGATTGAGTTGGTCGGCACGGAGAGATTTGAACTCTCGACCCTCGCCACCCCATGACGATGCGCTACCAGGCTGCGCTACGTGCCGACACATGGAAATTTATACTACTCATTTCCGCGTGTAATGCAAGAATAGCCCAGACTAACTGATTAAAAATTAATCAGTTAGCGATGAACCGTTTCTCTTCCGTCAGCACCTGCAGCAGCAGACTCAGCTGCGGCGTGTGGTCATTGAGCTTCTCACCTTGCAGGTTATAGGTTCTGTAGCTGCCGTTGCTGTTCAGCACCAGTGTCAGCGACGGCGTGGTCACGGCCAGCGTGTTACTGCTGGCGGCGGTAACCCAGGAATGGCGACGCGTTGCGCTGAACAGATCCTGACCCTGGGAATATTCATTGGCTGGCGTACTGACGTGCAGCAGACGCTGCATCAGGGTCGTCATCACGTCTTTATGATCGGTCAGGGTGCTGATGCGCTGCGACGGCGTGCCAGGCCAGTGGATCACCAGTGGAACCTGCAGGCGAGGGCGCGACCACTCAACGTCATTGCGCTCACTTCCCAACGGAACACCGTGACCGGCGGTGATCACCACCACCGTGTTTTCCAGCTTGCCGGAGTCGCGCAGGGCGTTCAGTACGCGCGCAATCTGGGCATCAACTTCACCTGCGGCCTGCGCATAGCGGCGGGCAAAGGTTTTCTGGTTGCCGTCATCAATTGACGTCCCGTTGAGCGCAACCCAGGAGAACCAGCGGTTATCATCCTGCGCATAGCGGTTAAGCCAGCTGATCCACTGACCGGCAGTTTGTTCGTCTGACTGGCTTTTTGCTGCAGGTAGCGAAAAGTCGGACAGCAGCGCCTGGCGATACAGTGGGCTGGTGAAACCATCGGAAGAGAACAGCCCCAGCTGATAACCCTGCTGATTCAGGCCGGTAATCAGTGCCGCAGGCGTACGCGATGACAATACCCCGTCCATATAACCTGGCGAAATACCGTAGAACAAGCCAAAGATCCCGGCATCAGTCGCGTTACCGGAGCTCATGTGCTGGGTAAAGTTGATGCTCTGTTCGGCAAACTCCGCCAGGGCAGGCATCTGCTTCTCGTAACGCGAATAGTTCAGTCCGTCGACGGTAATCAGCAGGACGTTCTGGCCCTGACCCATATCGCGATAGCGCAGCTCGCTAAGCGGATACTGTACTGAAACCGCCTCGGGATCGCCCTGTTCAACCAGTCGACGCTGATACTCCTGCGCATCCAGCAGACCGTGTTTTTCCAGAAAACGGCGCGCCGTCATCGGATAGGAGAGCGGCAGGTTCGCGCGCTGCATGGTCACGGGACGATAGAAGTTAGCATCGGCCCAGATGTACATGACGTGCGAGCTAATAAAGGCAACAAAAAAGAGGGCGGCGACAGGTCGGGCATAGTGACGACGGCGCGTCAGGCTGCGCAGCTTCTGCCAGCTCCAGGTGGCAAATAGCATCTCAATCAGCAGGATGATCGGCACGCTGATAAACATCAGCTGCCAGTCGCGTGCGGTTTCGTTCTGGTCGGGATTGATCACCAGTTCCCAGACGATGGGGTTGAGATGCAGGTGAAAACGGGTAAAGACTTCGCTGTCGATGAGCAGCAGCGTCATGCCCACAGTGGCCAGGATTGCGGAGACAAACCGCATCAGCCGCTGCGACATGACGACAAACGTCAGCGGAAACAGGATCAGTAGATAGGTGGCGAAGACCAGAAAGCTAAAGTGGCCAATGACGCTAATCCATGAGTAGACGCGCCCGACAAGCGTTGTTGGCCAGTCGGCAACAAACAGATAGCGACTGCCCAGCACCATCGCCAACAAAATGTTGAACAGGGCAAACCAGTGCCCCCAGCTAACCATCTGGGAGACTTTTTCACGATAGCGCTGACGATTCGTCACCATAGACTGTCGTTCGTTTCCCTTAGTGCGCCTGGTCGTCGTTAACCGAAGACTGTAAGGCCTGAGCGAAAGATTTCGCGATTGCCTGGCGCTGGGCCGGCGCAACGCTGGTATTGATAAGGTTAGTCACCATATTTCCCAGAACCATCAGGGAAAGATCGGTCGGTGCCTTATGTTTTTCCAATACGTTGAGCAGCTCACTGAGCATGAGTTCAACGTGTTCATCACTGTAGCGGGAGAGTTGTGGCATAAATCGAAATCTGTTTGTGGAGGAAAGGGCAACATATTACCGTAGCAACAGCTTTTTTTCCCCTTTTTTATCTTCTGTTGCACAGATGACTGGGGGGTGGTTGAATACGGCCCGGTCTAAAAGGAGAGTTTATCATGAGTCTGGATATCAACCAGATTGCCCTGCACCAGCTTATCAAGCGCGATGAGCAAACCCTTGAGCTGGTGCTGCGCGATTCGTTACTTGAACCGACAGCTACCGTTGTTGACATGGTGGCGGAGCTGCATCGGGTGTATAGCGCCAAAAACAAAGCCTATGGCCTGTTTAGCGAAGAGAGTGAGCTGGCGCAAGCGCTGCGCCTGCAGCGTCAGGGTGAAGAGGACTTCCTCGCCTTCAGCCGGGCGGCAACCGGACGCCTGCGCGATGAGTTGGCAAAATACCCCTTTGCTGATGGCGGGATCGTCCTGTTCTGCCACTATCGCTATCTGGCGGTCGAATACCTGCTGGTGACGGTGCTGAACAATTTAAGCAGCATGCGCGTTAACGAACAGCTGGATATCAACCCAACGCACTATCTGGACATCAACCACGCGGATATCGTGGCGCGTATTGATTTGACCGAATGGGAAACCAATCCGGAATCAACCCGCTACCTGACGTTCCTGAAAGGGCGGGTAGGGCGCAAAGTCGCCGACTTCTTTATGGATTTCCTCGGCGCCAGCGAAGGTCTGAACGCTAAAGCGCAGAACAAAGGTCTGCTGCAGGCGGTGGATGATTTCACCGCAGAGGCGGCGCTGGATAAATCCGAGCGACAAAACGTGCGTCAGCAGGTTTACGCCTACTGCAACGAACAGCTGCAGGCCGGTGAAGAGATCGAGCTGGAGTCGCTGTCAAAAGAGCTGGCGGGCGTCAGCGAGGTGAGTTTCCAGGACTTTACCGCAGAGAAAGGGTATGAGCTGGAAGAGAGCTTCCCGGCGGATCGCAGTACCTTGCGTCAGCTGACGAAGTTTGCCGGTAGCGGCGGTGGGTTAACCATTAACTTTGACGCCATGCTGCTGGGCGAGCGCATTTTTTGGGATCCGGCAACCGACACGCTGACCATTAAAGGCACGCCGCCGAACCTGCGCGACCAGCTGCAGCGCCGTAGCGCGGGTGGTAAGTAAGCGCCATAAAAAAACCCCGCAGCGCGGGGTTTTTTCTCGACGTGTTAGCGATTAAGCGCGAACGAAGTCGATGTGGGTCAGTTTTGGCTTGAACGGGTGACGCTGAACAGCCTGAACTTTCACTTTCTCTTCTTTACCGTCAACAACGATAGTCAGAACTTCAGTGTAGAACCCTTCTTTAGTCTGCAGGTTCCAGACTTTGTCATGATCCAGTTCGATAGCTACTGGAGCAACATCGGCACCGTAAACGATAGCCGGGAACTTGTTAGCTGTGCGCAGGCGGCGGCTCGCACCCTTACCCTGCACTGCACGTACTTCTGCATCGATAGTGAACATTGATTACTCTCTGTAAATTAGTCCTGCTACAGGCGACCCAGTAACAGGTAAGTGTTCTGCCTCACGGATGTGAAGCGGGCGGCATTTTATACTTAAACGGCCCGCACATCAATGAAAAGTGCCCTTATCCCCGCAATTCATTGGCCCGGCGGTAGCGGCCCTGGTAATCGAAAACCTTCTCGCGCACCTGCCAGAACAGGCCTTTTTTACGTGCCACCACAAAGTCAGGATGGCGTAACAGCGGCTGCTGCTGAACGATATCGGCGGCGGTGATCCAGCGCAGCGGCACCCCGGGCGTGCGGGTATGCGGACGGATAAACAGCTGTTCAAAGGCGGTGCGCTGGGCGGGTGTCTGCAGACGGAAGCGCTCACTCACATCGGTGCCATCTTCATCGTAATAGGTGATTTTCAGCCACTCCCCTTTTTCATCCGCGCCGTGAGCCAGCACCATGCCGCTACAGCGCAGCACCAGCGCGTCTTTCAGCTTGAGGGCGGCTTTCAGCATATCGTCCGGATCCACCAGTACCGTATCGCAGGTGCGGCAGCGACGGGCAGCAATATCATTTTCGGCGTTGCACTGCGGGCAGTTTTTAAACCGAAAGCGGAAGTCACACTGTTCCCGATGGCCTTCATCATCCTCAAACCAGCCCTGACAGCGACGACCAAAGTGCTCTATTAAGGTGCCGTCGGCGGTGGTCTTTCCCCAGAAGGTGTTGGCAAATCCACAGGCCGGGCAAAACACCTGTACCGGCACATTGTCGCTTTTGCCTTTTGGCGCACCCACTTCCGGGGCATAGAGATCGTGCGGATTGCCGGCGTAATCCAGAATCAGGCAATCGGTTTTGCCGGGGGCTAAACGCAACCCGCGGCCGACAATCTGCTGATAAAGGCTGACGGATTCGGTCGGGCGCAGGATCGCAATCAGATCCACATGCGGGGCATCAAAGCCGGTGGTCAGGACCGAGACGTTGACCAGATAGCGAAACTGCTGCGCCTTAAAATCCTCAATCAGCCGGTCGCGCTCCGGGCCCGGCGTTTCGCCTGTGATAAGTCGGGCGTCATTGGCGGGCAGCAGGCCGGTGACCTCCCGGGCGTGTTCCACGGTGGCGGCAAAAATCATCACCCCTTTGCGCGCCTCGGCGAACTCCATAATCTGGCTGATAATGTGCGGGGTAATGCGATCCTGCTTTTTCAGCTCCAGATTAAGATCCGCCTCGCTGAACAGGCCGTTGCTCTGTACCTGCAGGCGGCTGAAATCGTACTGCACCACCGGCATATCCAGTCGCTCCGGTGGCGTGAGGTAGCCGTGTTTAATCATATAGCGCAGCGGCAGCTCGTAAATACAGTCGCGAAACAACGCCTTTTCATTGCCGCGCACCATGCCGTGATAGTGGAAGCGGTAGATCCAGCCCTTGCCGAGCCGAAACGGCGTGGCGGTCAGCCCCAGCAGGCGAATGTGCGGATTGACGCTCTTCAGGTGCGCGAGGATCTGCTGATACTGGCTGTCGTCATCGTCGCTGATGCGGTGGCACTCATCCACAATCAGCAGCGAGAATTCGCTGCGGAACATGTCCAGATTACGCGCCACCGACTGTACGCTGCCAAATACCACTTTGCCGTGGCTCTCTTTACGCTGGAGTCCGGCCGCGAAAATGTCGGCCTCGAGATCCAGTGCCAGGTATTTGGCATGGTTTTGCGCGACCAGCTCTTTAACGTGCGCCAGCACCAGCACGCGCCCGCGCGCCAGCCGCGCCAGTTCGGCAATCACCAGGCTTTTGCCCGCACCGGTGGGCAGCACAATGGCAGCCGGTTCTTTATGCTGGCGAAAGTGGGCGAGGGTGGCGTCGACGGCTTCCTGCTGATAGGGGCGAAGTGTAAAAGTCATGGTTTCTCGGTTTGGTTATCTCGCACATAGTATGCCACGAAACTTTTTCCCTTGAGTGGCGCAGATAGCCCGCTATACTGGGCTGTTCTAACTGCTTCTTTCGGACCTGTGGTCCGGCTCCTGGCACCCTTAAGGCTTAAAATATTTCATGCGACTTGATAAGTTTATCGCTCAGCAACTCGGCGTAAGCCGCGCTATTGCCGGGCGTCTGATCCGCGGCAGCCATGTGACTGTGGATGGCGACATTGTGCGAGACAGCGCTTTTAAACTCCAGCCTGACCATCAGGTGGAATACGAAGGCAACTCGCTGACGCAGCAAAATGGCCCGCGCTATTTCATGCTCAACAAACCGGATGGCTACGTCTGTTCCACCGACGATCCGGATCACCCGACGGTGCTCTATTTCCTTGATGAGCCGGTAGCCTACAAGCTGCATGCTGCCGGGCGTCTGGATATCGACACCACCGGTCTGGTGCTGATGACCGACGACGGGCAATGGTCGCACCGCATCACCTCCCCGCGTCACCACTGCGAGAAAACCTATCGGGTGAAGCTGGAATCGCCGGTCAGTGACAGCACCGCCGGGCAATTTGCCCACGGCGTTCAGCTGCATAATGAGAAAGATCTGACTAAACCAGCGGTGCTGGAAATCATCACCCCGACTGAGGTCCGTTTGACCATCAGCGAAGGGCGTTACCATCAGGTGAAGCGCATGTTTGCCGCCGTGGGCAACCACGTGGTCGGCCTGCATCGCGAACGTATCGGGGCGATTGCGCTCGACCCGGACCTTGAGCCAGGCGAATACCGTCCGCTGACGGAAGAAGAAATTGCCAGCGTTGGCCTGCTTTCACGCTAATCTCAGGAGCACACTGTGACCACCAGGCCACACTCGTCGTACAGCATCGTGTTTATTCTTGGCCTGCTGGCCATGCTGATGCCGTTGTCCATCGATATGTATCTGCCTGCGCTGCCGGTGATTTCCGCACAGTTCGGCGTTCCGGCTGGCAGCACGCAAATGACCCTCAGCACCTATATTCTGGGGTTTGCTTTGGGGCAGCTGCTGTATGGCCCTATGGCGGATAGCATCGGACGTAAGCCGGTGATCCTCGGTGGCACGCTGGTGTTTGCCGGTGCGGCGATGGCCTGTGCCCTGTCGCAGACCATCGATCAGCTGATTGTGATGCGTTTCTTCCACGGCCTGGCGGCTGCGGCGGCAAGCGTGGTGATCAATGCCCTGATGCGCGATATCTACCCGAAAGAAGAGTTCTCCCGCATGATGTCCTTTGTCATGCTGGTTACCACCGTTGCGCCGCTGGTGGCGCCAATGGTCGGGGGCGCGGTGCTGGTGTGGTTTAGCTGGCACGCCATTTTCTGGATCCTGGCGCTGGCGGCGCTGCTGGCCTCGGCGATGATCTTCTTCTTTATTAAAGAAACGCTGCCGATAGAACGGCGGCAGAAGTTCCACATTCGCACTACGCTGGGCAACTTTGCCTCGCTGTTTCGCCATAAGCGCGTGCTGAGCTATATGCTGGCCAGCGGTTTCAGCTTTGCCGGGATGTTCTCCTTCCTCAGCGCCGGGCCGTTTGTCTACATCGAGCTTAACCATGTGTCGCCGCAGCACTTTGGTTACTACTTTGCGCTGAACGTGGTGTTCATCTTTGTGCTGACGATGATTAACAGCCGCTTTGTGCGCCGGGTAGGGGCGCTGAACATGTTCCGCATCGGGCTGTGGATCCAGTTCGTGATGGCGGTGTGGATGGTGGTGACTGCTTACTTCGACGTGGGGTTCTGGGCGCTGGTATTTGGCATTGCGGCGTTTGTGGGCTGTATCTCGATGGTATCGTCCAATGCGATGGCGGTAATCCTCGACGAGTTCCCGCACATGGCCGGCACGGCCTCGTCGCTGGCGGGGACCTTCCGCTTTGGTATCGGCGCTATCGTTGGCGCGCTGCTCTCGCTGGCCACCTTCAACAGTGCCTGGCCGATGCTATGGTCAATCGCCCTGTGCGCCACCGGCTCGATTCTGTTCTGCCTTTACGCGAGTCGGCCCAAAAAATCGGTGAGCTGAATCACAAAAAAGGGTCCCGATGGGACCCTTTTTTGATACATGTCAACCAGGATGCTGTTCATTCCCGCCTGTTTTGTTTCTTTTATGTAAAATCTATTTATGTAAATAGTCACAACCTTGTAGTTAAAAAGGTTGAGTTAGATCGCAAAAACGGGTAAATATAGCGCCGACTGCGACCTGAAACGCTTACAAAAAGCTCTGACAAAGTAGACGCCAACGCCGATGGATTCTGGCTGTAAGCGTTTTCTTTTTAAAAACAGAGCAGGTCAGTAGCGATGTGTTACTATAAATGTAAATGAATTGTGAAGTATATTTTCTTCCGGGGAACGAACGTGAATACATTACAGCACTCCATTGTCCACCGCTTGCCGCAGAGCTATCGCTGGTCGGCGGGTTTTGCAGGTTCGAAAGTTGAACCGATTCCGCAAAGCACCCCGAACTGTGAAAACTGCCTGGTGGCGCTTAAACTGCTGAGCCCTGAAGAGGGTAACGCGTGGCCGGTAATGGAGCGACTGAGTCAGGCCCTGACCGACATTGAACTTTACAGCTCGGTGCTGGAGTGCGAAGGCGAGCCGTGTCTGTTCGTGAAAAGTCAGGATGAGTTTGCGGCGACCTGCCGACTGAAGAACTTTGGTGTGGCAATTGCCGAGCCTTTCTCCAACCAGAACTCTGCCTGAGCGTCAGCGCAACGCTAACAGCTGACGCGTATACGCCTGCGTCGGCGCGGCAAAGACGCGCTGGCATTCCCCCTGCTCGACCACCTCTCCCTGACGCAACACGATCACTTGATGGCAAAGCGCGCGCACGACCTGCAGGTCATGGCTGATAAAGATATAGGCTAGCCGGTGCTTTTTCTGTAAATCCTTCAGCAAGGCCAGAATTTGTGCCTGCACCGTTTTGTCGAGCGACGACGTCGGCTCGTCCAGGATAATCAGCTCCGGTTGCAGGATCAGTGCCCTGGCGATGGCGATGCGCTGACGCTGCCCACCGGAGAACGCCGCCGGATAGCGATGACGGGTCTCGGGATCGAGTCCCACTTCGCGCATCACGGTAATCACTTCCTCTTCACGCACCTGAAGGCTGAGGCCGGGCTGATGCACGCGCAGGCCCTCTTCGATAATTTGCTGCACGTTAAGGCGGGGATTGAGCGAAGAGTTCGGATCCTGAAAAACCACCTGCATCCGGTGACGGACGGGCAACATCTGTCGGCGATCCCAGCTGTGCAGCGGCTGACCGTCAAACAGAATCGTCCCCCGGGAGGCAATCAGGCGCAGCAGCGCCAGCCCGGTGGTGCTCTTCCCGGATCCTGACTCACCCACCAGCCCCAGCGTTTCTCCCGGACGTAAGGTGAAGCTGACGTTGCTCAGCACCTGCTTACTCTCCACCACGCGACGCAGCAGGCCTTTACGGACCGGGAATGCCACCGAGAGATCTTCCACCCGCAGCAGCGGCTCGGCATCCTGTGCCAGCGGCACCGGGTCGCCTGCGGGCTCGCTGTCGAGCAGCCGTTGGGTATAGGGGTGCTGTGGGGCAGTAAACAGCGACGAGGTGGTGTTCTGCTCCACGCAGCGCCCGTTCTGCATCACCGCGACCCGGTCGGCAAGCTTTTTCACAATGCCGAGATTGTGGGTGATAAACAGCAGACTCATGTTCAGCTCGTCGCGCAGCTCACGCAGCAGTTGCAGGATCTGTGCCTGCACCGTCACGTCCAGCGCGGTAGTCGGTTCATCGGCGATCAGCAGTTCCGGACGGGTGAGTAACGCCATGGCGATCATCACCCGCTGGCGTTCACCGCCGGAAAGCTGATGCGGAAAATCGCCGAGCCGTTTTGCCGCATTGCGGATCCCGGTGCGATCCAGGCAGTCGAGCATCTCGCCGCGCGCCGCCTCTTTGCGCATGCCGCGGTGCAGAGACAGCACCTCATAGAGCTGCTTTTCCAGCGTATGCAGCGGGTTAAGCGAGACCATCGGCTCCTGGAAAATCATCGCGATTTTGTTGCCGCGCACCCCGCGTAGCGTGCGCTCGTCGGCATGCAGCAGCGACTGGCCGCGAAACAGGATATCGCCCTGGGGATAAACCACCGGCGGAGTTGGGAGCAGGCGCAGCACCGACAGCGCCGTCACGCTCTTACCCGAGCCGGATTCGCCCACCAGCGCCAGGGTTTCGCCTTCGGCAATCTGCAGGGAGATATCGTTCACCACGGTGCGGGTTTCGTCCTGCTGACGAAAGGCGATGGAGAGCGCGTCGATGTGAAGCAGAGGCTGCGTCATCTTAAACCGCCTTGTTAGGATCAAAGGCATCGCGTACCGCTTCGCCAATAAAAATCAGCAGCGACAGCAGCACGGCCACCGAGAGGAAGGCGGTGATCCCGAGCCACGGCGCCTGCAAATTGTTTTTGCCCTGCAGCAGCAGCTCGCCCAGCGAAGGGGAACCCAGCGGCAGACCAAAGCCGAGAAAATCGAGCGAGGTGAGGGTGGTGATTGAGCTGCACAGAATAAACGGCAGGAAGGTCAGCGTCGCCACCATCGCATTGGGCAGCATATGGCGGAAAATAATCCCACGATCGCCAACTCCCAGCGCCTGCGCCGCGCGAATATAGTCGAAGTTACGGGTGCGTAAAAACTCGGCCCGCACCACGCCCACCAGCGCCATCCAGCCAAACAACACCGTAATGCCCAGCAGCCACCAGAAGTTAGGCTGCACCACGCTTGAGAGCAAAATGATTAAAAACAGCGTCGGCATCCCGGACCAGACTTCAATAAAGCGCTGCCCCCAGAGGTCGATTTTTCCGCCGTAATAACCCTGAATTGCCCCTGCCAGCACCCCCATCACGCTGGAGAAAAGGGTCAGCATCAGGCCGAACAGAATTGAAATCCGGGTGCCGTACAGAATGCGCGCCAGCACATCGCCGCCGTTAGCATCGGTGCCCAGCCAGTTCTGCGCCGAAGGTGGTGACGGGAAGGGGGTGTCGGTGGCAAAGTTAATGCTGTTGGCGCCAAAGCGCACTGGTGCCCACAGCACCCAGCCACGCGCGTTCAGCTGCGTGCGCAGCCACGGGTCCTGGTAATCTGCCGCGGTGGCAAACGGGCCGCCAAAATCTCGCTCGCTGTAATCTTTAACCAGCGGCACGTACCAGCGATCGTCAAAATGCACCAGCAGCGGTTTATCGTTGGCGACAATCTCTGCGCACAGGCTCAGAGCGAAAAACAGGGCAAAAATCCACAGCGACCAGTAGCCGCGGCGGTTATGGCGAAAACGTGCCCAGCGGGCCTGGTTAATAGGGCTTAATCGCGGCATCAGCGGCCCTCAAAGTCAATACGCGGATCGACCAGCGTATAGCAAATATCACTGAGGATATTCAGCAGCAGGCCAATCAAGGTGAAAATATAGAGCGTGCCAAACATCACCGGATAGTCACGCGAGACGGTCGCCTCGTAGCCGAGCAGGCCCAGGCCGTTAAGGGAGAACATCACCTCGATTAACAGCGAGCCGGTGAAGAACATGCTGATAAAGGTGGCGGGGAAACCGGCGATCACCAGCAGCATCGCGTTGCGGAAAATATGCGTCCACAGGATGCGCCGTTCGCTTACGCCTTTGGCGCGGGCGGTCACCACATACTGCTTGCGGATCTCGTCGAGGAAGGCGTTTTTGGTCAACATGGTCAGTGCGGCAAAGCCGCCGATCACCGTTGCCAGCACCGGCAGGGTGATGTGCCACAGGTAGTCGGTAATTTTTTTGTACCACGGCAGGCTACTGAAATCGGTCGATACCAGCCCACGCAGCGGGAAGAGATCCAGATAGCTGCCGCCGGCAAAAAAGACGATCAGCAGTACTGCGAACAGAAACGCCGGGATCGCATAGCCGACAATAATAAAGGTGCTGCTCCAGATATCGAACCGGCTGCCGTTATCCACCGCTTTGCGGATCCCGAGCGGGATCGAGACCATGTAGATAATCAACGTCCCCCACAGCCCCAGCGTAATCGACACCGGCAGGCTCTCTTTGATCAGATGCAGTACCGAGGCGCTGCGGAACAGGCTGTCGCCAAAATCGAAGCGCAGATAGTCCCACAGCATTTTGAAATAGCGCTCATGCAGCGGCTTATCGAATCCGTAACGCTGGGTGATCTCGGCGATCACCTCTGGATCGAGGCCGCGTCCGCCGCGATACTGGCTCTCGTTAATATTACCGACCCCGGTGCGGGCATGGCTGGCGCGCAGCCCTTCGCCGCCACCGCCGGGCATCGTCCCGCTGTTGCCGAATTCGATGGCGGCGATAGCCTGATCGACCGGCCCGCCGGGGGCAATCTGCACAATAAAAAAGTTGATGGTGATAATGGCCCACAAGGTGGGGATCACCAGCAGCAAGCGACGTAGTAAATAAGCGCCCATTGTGATTCCTTAACGCCGTTCGGCGGGTAATTTCGCCGCTTTGTTAACGTCATACCACCAGTTTTCAAACCCCAGCGAGTACACCGGACGCTGGGCAGGAAGCGAGAATTTATCCCAGTGGGCAACTCTGTCCTGCCCCATAAACCACATCGGCAGCATGTAATGGTTCCAGGTCAGCACCCGGTCGAGCGCCCGTCCCAGCGGCAGCAGTTTTTCTTTATTGCCCTGGGCGGCGACGATTTGGGCGATCAGGGCATCGACCGCCGGGTTTTTCACTCCCGGCGCGTTGTAGGTGGAATCTATATATTGCGAGGCCCATGAGATCTGCAGATCGGTGCTCGGCCACGGCATGGCCCGCCACAGGCGCGGCATCATGTCGTAATCGCGGTTACGCATCCGGTTGGTGATTTGCGAATTATCCACCTGGCGGATGTCCAGGGTAATGCCCAGTCGTTCAAGATTGTGCTGGAACGGCAGTACCCACTGGTTGTTGCCCCCGGAGGGGAGCAGCAGTTCAAAGCTCAGCGGCTTGCCGGTTTGCGTGTTGATCCGCTTCTGGTTTTTGATTTCCCACCCGGCCTCATCCAGCAGTTTACTGGCCTGCAGCAGGTTATCGCGATCAAAGCCGTCACCTGTCGAACGCGGCGGCTGGTAGAGTGTGGTGAACACCTCAGGAGGAACGGCCCCTTTGAGCGGCGCAAGCAGCGTCAGCTCGGCCGCATCCGGGTAGCCGTGCGCGGCATATTCGGTATTCTGGAAATAGCTGTTCACCCGGCTATAGGCGCCGTAGAACAGCGCCTTATTCATCCATTCGAAATCGAAGGCAAGGGTAATTGCCTGACGCACGCGGCTGTCGCTAAATACCGGACGCTGAATATTAAACGCCAGCCAGCGGGTATCCTGGGCCGAGTCATTCTTAAACGCCTCTTTGACGATGTAGCCACGGGTGAAGTTTTTCCCGTTATAGCGCGTCGCCCAGTTTTTGGCGCTGCTCTCTATTCGCATATCAAATGCGCCCGCTTTAAACGCTTCGAACGCCACGTTGTCGTCGAGGTAATAGTCGTAGCGCAGGGTGTCAAAGTTCCAGCGCCCGCGGTTTACCGGAAAATTGGCTGCCCAGTAATCTTTCACCCGGGAGTAAATCAGATACTGACCCATCCGCCAGTGGGTGATGCGATACGGCCCGCCTGCCAGCGGCGGGGTGGAGAGCGGGTCGCTGAGCTTATGATCCTTCCAGAACTTTTCGGGCATCACCGGCAGCGTCAGCAGGCTCAGCATGTCCTCTTTATTCGGGTGGGTGAGGGTGATGCGCACGGTCAGCGGGGCGATGGCAGTAACGTTGGCGCCTTTATAGACCAGACGAAATTGCGGCACGCCTTCGGTCATAAACTTGTGAAAGGTAAAAGCGACATCGCTGGCCTTCACCGGGGTGCCGTCATGAAAGCGCGCCAGCGGATTGAGGGTCAGCTCCATCCAGGAAAAGTCATCGGCGTAGCGCGCCATCTCGGCCACCAGCGGATAGTAGCTGCCCGGCTCGTCGTCAGAGGTGGTGAAGAGGGTATCGTAGAGCGCGTCGGTACGCTCGGCCGCCACGCCGCGCAAGGCATAGCGGTTGAAGTTGTCGAAGGTGCCGTTAGCCGACAGGGTCACGCTGCCGCCCTTCGGCGCTGCCGGGTTAACGTAGTCGTAATGGTCGAAATTAATGGCGTATTTCGGCTCGCCAATAACTGCAAAGGCGAAGCTCTCTTTTATGGTTTGCGCCTGACAAAGTCCACTTATCATCGCAATCAGCACCATCACAACGCGCACAATCATTCCGCTACGTATTCCTTTTTTGTTCTGACCCGCAGGCAGCGGGCCGGCTCGTTACCTGAATAATAAGTGACGCCGCTGAGGTTGTGAAATTATTCCCCGTCGAGCTGAACGTCAGGCTCCCAGACCATCAACTGCTCCAGGCGCATCGGGCGACTGATCCAGAACCCTTGCAGCAGGTTGACGCCGTGCTCCCGCAGCCATTTTGCCTGTTCGGGTGTCTCCACCCCTTCTGCTACCGTCACCATATTCAGGCGGCGAGCCAGAGTCAAAACGGCATCCAGCACCGGTGAGGTGACCGTTTCCATGCCGATGGTGCTGACGAACCCCCGGTCGATTTTGAGGTAGTCCATGGTAAAGCGCTCCAGATAGATCAGCGCACTGTGCCCGGTACCGAAATCATCCACCGCCACTTCAAACCCTTCCAGATGCAGCCACTCAAACAGCTTTGTCGCTTCCCTCTGGTTGAGCATGTCGCGCTCGGTAATTTCGAGTACCAGCTGAAAATGATCTGGCGGCAGCGAGGCGGCGAACTGGCGCATGTCGTCTTTGAAGCTGTCGGCGTGCAGATGGCCAGGAGCGATGTTGATCCCCAGCTTGGAACCCGGCGGCAGCCGCTTCTGCAGCATCGGGGCGTCGCGCCGGATCAGATCGAAGAGGTGCAGCGTCAAAGGCACGATCAGCTTCTGCGCTTCGGCAAAGTTAATAAAGGCATCCGGCGGGATCTCCCCGGCGCCGGGATGGTGCCAGCGCATCAGCACTTCGACGCCGCGCATCTGTAAATCATGCGCATCCACCACCGGCTGGTAAACCACGTAAAATTGATTCTGCTTGATGGCGGTGAGGATCTCTTTACGCGGATTTGCGCGGGTGATGATCAGGTAGTAGCAGAGCCCGCTGGCCAGCGCGCCGCACATCAGGCCAAAGAGCAGGGCAAACTGCACCTCTTCCAGCATCCAGCTATCGGCATACAGATAGATTTGCAGCGGTAGTCCCTTTACCTGAACCGAACGGACGGGCTTGCCGTGTAAATCGGCCGACAGCAGCAGCCGGTCTGACCAGGTGGTGAACGCCATATTGCCGACAACCAGCGCCACGCCGATAAACTCGTCCTGGCGGGCGGTATACAGCAGATAAGGCACAAGGTTGAGGTTAATGGAGGTAAACACCCCGCCGTTCGCCAGCAGGGGATTGCTCATCCACAGTGCAATGGCCGGTTTTTTCGGCATCATTGGTGTGCCGGGCAACAGGGCCATGTCAACGTCTTTATTTACGTCGATTGTGGGTACCAGCTCCGAGATCGGCATTTGCATCGGTCCGGTAGCCGAGGAGCAAAAGGCGATTTTGTCTTTGACCAGCAGAAAGGCGCGGACGTTGAGGCTGAATGCGGCGCGTGATGTGAGTTCAGAGGCGATACCGCTGCACTGGCTTAAGGTGAGCGGCTGCAGCATATCAACCGAGCGGCGCAGCTCGGAAAAATAGCCGTTCATGTAGTTAGCAAGACCACTGATCAGACTGTCGTATCTTACTTCCTGCTTATGGCGACTCATCAAAAACTGCGAACCGCCGCAGAGCAGGGTGATAAGAAGTCCGGCGGTCAGGCTGAGGATCAGCGCTTTGCGGCGAAATGATAAATAGCGGGTGAACATAAACGTTATGGGATCCTGAAAGGCCGCTCGCGTCATCTTGACGGCTAAACTCACGTAACGAGACTATAGCCTGGAACGTCCTGACCCGCGCCAGATGGAGATGAATCGCAGATCGTAAAACAAAAAAAGCACTGCCGGAGCAGTGCTTTTATGCTGGGCTGTCAGTCAAGGGAAACAGACAGTACCAGGGGTTAACTACGGGTCAGAACACGACGCGCTTCGTTATAGCGCTTTTTCCAGTATGGCTCGTTCATGCTGGAAATAATCACACCGCTGCTGGTGGATGCGTGGACAAACTGGTCGTTACCAATATATATGCCGACATGACGGCCGGTTGAACCCGCCCGGAAGAGCACTAAATCACCCGTACGTAAACTGGTACGTGAAATAGATTTGCCCATTTCCTGTTGTTCATAAGTTGAACGCGGAAGTTCTAACCCAAACTGCTCACGGAAAGTACGCTGTACGAAACCGGAACAATCAATTCCCTTTTTAGTGCTGCCGCCTAAGCGATAGCGTACGCCTTTCCAGCTGGCATACTGGTCCATCAGTCTGGATTTGATATCCAGATTGCTGACCATCTTTTCAAATTCATCCTGAGAGGCTTGCAGTGAAGAGGCGTCTTCCGAACCCACAACACGCGTCTCAGGATGCATATTCTTTGCGGTATTAGTTGTACAAGCTGAAAGCAGAACCGCTACTGCTATCGCCGGGATCACTCGTGAGATGTATCTCAAAATCGGTTGAGATTTGACCATTTTGTTTATTTTCCCTTGAAGTCCTTAACGACGAATATCGTTATAAAAAATGCCAAGCGAGACGAGACTAAATACCTGCGCACAATGAGACAATTCTTTATGGTCAAATCTGTGGCGAGCCGCACAAATTTATTTACATTAAAAAATAATAACCGCACTGAGGTAAAACGAGTTTGAGATTACCCCATCGTGCGGGTCAATGCGAGTAAAAATATCCTTTTTTTATAAGAAAAAGTGATACCTAAAGTCACTGCGCGGGAAAGAGAAACACAACCATTATGCTGGTTAATAATTGTGCAAATCGTTCATTTTTCACGGAATTATTTTTGTCGCAATAGGACATTTCGGAAATGAAAAGGCTGAAAATTACCCGTGGTCATTAAATAATCAGTGATGGATATTGTTAATAACGGTGCGTTATTTGTTTTAAAATTGTTGTATTAACCCGGCAAGTAACGATCGAACAAGGCAATAACCCGATCGCTCAAAGGAGTCATAAGACACCAGGGAAGACCAATCAACGCGACCGAAACCGAGCCAACGGCAATATCACTGAACCAGTGCGCGCCAATCATTACCCGGGGGAAGGCAAAAACCATAAAAATAATCAGGGCTAATGCGAAAGTCTTAGACCCAAAATAACGCCACATAAATGCGGAAAAAATAAGCAGCATCATGCCGTGATCGCCCGGGAAACTGTCTTTGGAAGCGTCTTTTGTCGAAATGTTCAGCAGTTCGCTGACGCGGTAAATATCCGGGAAGAACAGGGTCGGGCTTGAACGCTTAACCGGGATAATAGCCTGCGCCAGCTGATTGATCACCACCGCGGCCAGCAGCATCGTTAAACCAATCATCACAATGCGTCGACGTCCCGCCGCGTTCTCCTGACGCCAGAAGGTGAGCATTAAATAGCCCATCGCCAGCAGCGAGCAGGCGTCAAACGCGCGGTTGTTGGTGATCGCCACCAGCCATAAGAAGGCGCGGCTCTTCACCAGTTCCTGATTAAAGAAGTGGAAGATCCCACTGTCCAGCGGGAACCAGAAACCGTGGTTCACCGGCAGGTACCAGGATAAAAAGAGCGCCAGACCGGCGATATTGAGCAGTAAAATAAGTGGTATTCGGGTTGTCATCTTTATGTCGTCAGCAGTTAAAACGGGGCAACGTTAGTCGCCCGAGGTTAAACGAAGCTTCAACAGGCTGGACTGAAGCGCATTCCAGTCGGTGTTAACCGCACTAATTAACTCTATACGGCTATCCGGTGGCGCGACATTCTGTGTTTCGATATGGAAATCGCTCCCCTGACGATTGACGCGCACCAGCCCTTCAGGAATGCGCATCACCCCTTTTACCCGTTCAACCGGCGCAAGGCGTGCCCACTCCAGCAGGCCAATGGTGTCGAAGCAGGTGTCGGCATCAAATACCCAGCCACAGGCGTGATGCCCCTGGCCGCTGTTCAGGCTGCGACGCCAGCGCTGGTGCGCGGGCAGGCTCAATGCTGCCAGGCCCTGTTTCTCGCCACGACCGTGTGAATGCTCAGCGCTGGCGGGCAGCTCGGCGACGTTATGCCGAGGCAGGTCGAGGAGGGCATTATCAATAGCCCCCTGCGTGGTGTGCTGCAGTTGGCGATCGCCGCCGAAGTGCTGCCACCACAGTGTCAGCGCGGCAGCGCTTTCGGGGGTGGCGCGATCTTCTTTATTGGCAATGATGATATCGGCGGCGGCAAGCTGATCGCGGAAGTTATCGTTCTGGACGCTTTTCTCATCCAGCAGCTGGCGCGGGTCGAGCAGGCACAGGGTGGCGCGCAGGTCGATCCACGGCTCATACACCGGGGCGGTCAGCAGGTCGAGGATCTGTTTCGGATGGCCAAGGCCCGTGGGCTCAATCAGTAAACGGTCGGGTTTACCCTGACGCAGCAGGGTGTTCAGCCCTACCTGCATCGGTAAACCATTGACGCAGCACATGCATCCGCCTGGGATCTCCTTAATCAGGGCACCGCTATCCGCCAGCAGGGCACCGTCGATACCGATCTCGCCAAACTCATTGACCAGCACGGCCCATTTTTCGTCAGGATCTTTGTTGGCCAGCAGGTGCAATATCGACGTGGTTTTTCCGCTGCCGAGAAAACCGGTGATCAGGTTGGTTTTAGTCACATGTGCTCCAGGAGTGATAAATGTAATGCTATAACAATTATCAGTAATCCTGGCGCAAAAGAACAGTGCTGAGAAGGGAAGAGGCGAACGGAGAGAACCCCCGCTCGCGTATCAGGCACCGATCGTTAAAGATTCAGCGTATCAATAACGGCCTGCCGTGCACCCGACTGGCTGATGCGCTGCCAGGCCTGGGTGATTGCGTCGACAAACTGCGCATCCTGCGGCAAATCGTTGCCAAAAATTTCACTCAGCGTCAGCAGGGCGGTGACGCGTTCCTGCTCGCTGCTGGTCTCAACAAGGGCGCGGATTTTGTCGCTGAGCGGATCGCGCACGTCAATGGCGTTGCCCGCGTCGTCCACACCGCTGACGTAGCGCATCCAGCCGGCCACGCCGAGCGCCAGCAGCGGCCAGGCGGTTCCTTGCTGGCGGTGGATGCGAATACCTTCGAGCATCCGCTGGGGCAGTTTCTGGCTGCCGTCCATCGCAATTTGCCAGGTCCGATGCTGCAGGGCCGGATTGGCAAAACGGTTGATCAGACTGTCGGCATAGGCGGTGAGATCCACCCCGGTGATGCGCAGGGTTGGGGCCTGCTCGCTCAGCATCAGACGGCGGGCGGCGTCGCGCAGGCTGGCGTCGGCCATGCAGTCGTTGATGTGGGCGAACCCGGCCAGATAGCCCAGGTACGCCAGGAAGGAGTGGCTGCCGTTAAGCATGCGCAGCTTCATCTGCTCCCACGGCAGGACGTCCTGCACCATCTGCACGTCAGCGGCTTCCCATTGCGGGCGACCGGCGACAAAATTGTCCTCAATCACCCACTGCACAAACGGCTCGCAGCTGATGGCGCACGGATCCTCAACGCCCACTTCACGGGCAATTTCTGCCAGTGACGCGTCGGTCGCGGCGGGGACGATGCGGTCAACCATGGTGCCGGGGAAGCTGACATGCTCCGCAATCCACGCTGCCAGCGCCGGCGAGCGTTTGTTAGCCATCCCCAGCACCGCGTTTTTCACTACGTGGCCGTTATCGGGAATGTTATCGCAGGAGAGGACGCTGAACGGCGACAGGCCCCGCTCGCGGCGGCGATGCAATGCTTCGACCAGGATCCCCGGCGCCGAGTGCGGCTGGTCCGGGTTTTCCAGATCGTGAATAATACGTTCATTAGCGGTATCCAGCGCGCCGGTGGCCGGATCAATGCAGTAACCTTTTTCGGTAATCGTCAGGGAGACAATCGCCACCTGCGGTTCACAAAATTTTTCAATGATCGCCGCCAGTGAATCCAGCTTCGCGTTCAGGCACTCATGAACCGCCCCGACGATAATCGGCTGATTGCCATCGGCACCTTTTTCCAGCACCGTAAACAGATGGTCCTGCGCCCGCAGTTGGCTCATCAGCGTATCACCGCTAAACAGGCTAATCTCACATATCCCCCAGTCGCCACCCCTGGCGTTCAGCACCCGGTCAGTCAGTAACGCCTGATGGGCACGATGAAAGGCGCCAAAGCCGAAATGCACAATGCGGGAGCGCAGTTTCTGGCGATCGTACTGCGGCTGCAATACGTGAGCGGGTAGTGTGGTGGAAGCAATTGTCTTCATGAAATAAACACCTGATTAACCGTTAATTAACAATCTCAGTGTAAAGTTATATGACAGCAAATTGAATTGGTAAGCCGTAATTATCCGGGAACTGTGAGGTAGATCAATCAATCTGGCGAGGCACGTTGACCCTTTACCGCAAGCCTGTATGGTAGTCGTCATAGTAGTCATTCATATTGGTATAACAACTTTAGAGGGTGAAGCAATGGAACAAACATGGCGTTGGTATGGGCCAAAAGATCCGGTTTCTCTTGATGATGTGCGTCAGGCTGGCGCAACCGGCGTTGTCACGGCGCTGCACCATATTCCTAATGGGCAGGTGTGGCCGGTAGAGGAAATTAAGCAGCGTCAGGCGCTGCTGGCGGAGAAAGGGTTGACCTGGTCGGTGGTCGAAAGTATCCCGGTTCACGAAGAGATCAAAACCCATTCGGGCGACTGCGCCACCTGGATCGCCAACTATCAGCAGAGCATTCGTAACCTGGCGGCCTGCGGCATTGATACCGTGTGCTACAACTTTATGCCGATCCTCGACTGGACGCGTACCGACCTGGAGTACGAACTGCCGGACGGCTCTAAAGCGCTGCGTTTTGACCAGATTGCCTTTGCCGCCTTTGAGCTGCACATTCTCAAGCGCGACGGCGCCGCGGCGGACTACAGCCCGGAAGAGCAGCAGCAGGCGCTGGCGTGGTTTAACGCCGCCAGCGAAGCCGATATCGAAAAACTGACCCGCAATATCATCGCCGGTCTGCCGGGTGCGGAAGAGGGCTACACCCTCGATCAGTTCCGCGCGCGTCTGGCGGAGTACGGCCATATCGACAAAGCCCAGCTGCAGCAGAATATGGCCCACTTCCTGCGGGCTATCGTTCCGGTTGCTGAAGAAGCAGGCGTGCGCCTGGCGGTTCACCCGGACGATCCACCGCGTCCAATCCTCGGCCTGCCGCGCATCGTCTCAACGATTGAAGATATGCAGTGGCTGAAAGACGCCGTTAACAGTATCCATAACGGCTTTACCATGTGTACGGGCTCTTACGGCGTGCGTGCGGATAACGACCTGGTGCAGATGATCGAAACTTTCGGCGACCGTATTCACTTCACCCACCTGCGCGCCACCTGCCGGGAAGAGAATCCGAAGACCTTCCATGAAGCAGCGCACCTGGGCGGCGACGTCAATATGGTCGCGGTTGTGGATGCGATCCTGCGTGAAGAGCAGCGCCGCAAACAGGCGGGCGATCTGCGTCCGATCCCGTTCCGTCCGGATCACGGCCACCAGATGCTGGATGACCTGCGTAAGAAAACCAACCCGGGCTACTCGGCGATTGGGCGGTTGAAAGGGATGGCGGAAGTGCGCGGCGTGGAGCTGGCGCTGAAGATGACCAAATATCCTGAGCTGCTGTAACCTCTATAAACATAAAAAAACCGGCTCGATGGCCGGTTTTTTGTCGGCCCGGTAAGCGCAACGTCACCGGGCAAGCCGCACGATCAGTCAGCACGACCCATATAGCGTTTTTCTTCAATATGGATGCGGATTTTTTCACCTGCGGACAGGTATTCAGGCACCTGTACCACCAGACCGGTGGTCAGGGTCGCCGGCTTGTTACGCGCAGAGGCTGACGCGCCTTTGATGCCAGGTGCCGTTTCCACGATCTCGAGGTCAACCGTCTGCGGCAGCTCAAGCGCCAGCAGTACGCCGTCCCAGGTCAGAACCTGCATATCCGGCATCCCGCCTTCCGGAATGAACAACAGCTCTTCTTCAATCTGATCTTTGGTGAAGATATACGGGGTGTAATCTTCTTTATCCATAAAGACGTATTCGTTGCCGTCAATATAGGAGAAATCAACATAGCGGCGGGTCAGGGTAACGGTATCCACGATATCGTCGCCTTTAAAACGCTCTTCCACTTTCAAGCCGGTACGCACATCGGCAAAACGCATTTTATACAGCGTTGCTGCGCCACGGGCGCTGGGTGCCTGAATGTCGATGTCTTTAACAATCAGCAGTTTGCTGTTGTAATTCAGCACCATACCTTTCTTAATCTCGTTCGCTCTTGGCATTGCTTTAATCCTGTTCACGGGAAGGTCAAAAATATCGCGTCAAATTACTCGCGCGCGGCATTTCAGGCAAGCGGAATCAGCGGCTTTTGCTATCAATACACAAAAGGTGTTACTGTGCGCGACACCCCCGCTGATGCGGGTTTCAGTCAACCCGGAGAGCGTATATGGATTGTCGTCCAGACTGCGGAGCATGCTGCACCGCACCGTCCATTTCCAGCCCCATTCCCGGGATGCCTGACGGCAAGCCTGCCAATACGCCCTGCGTTCAGCTTGATGCGCAGCAGCGCTGCAAAATATTCGGCTTGAGCTCGCGCCCCAAAGTGTGCGCTGGCCTGCAGCCAGCGCGGGAGATGTGCGGCACCTCGCGTCCCCAGGCCATGACCTGGCTGCTGGAACT
>NZ_JBOGBT010000096.1:0-1586 GCF_051656365.1 Silvania sp.
TGTCGCCCTGGATACTGCGCCAGCCGCCAGAAGCGCACAGCCTAACAATGAACCGCTGGTGGAGACGAAAACGCTCGCCATCAATAATATGGAAAATAGCAGCCGTGATGCTGCGGCGAACAATACCAGCCCCGCAACCACGCTGACCACGCCGACATTCAGTTCAGCAACCGTCGCCACACCTGCCACAGCGCAAATTGCTGTGCCCGTAGCGCCGCAGATTAGCGCCCAGCTCGGCAGCCAGGAGTGGCAACAAGCGGTGAGCCAGCACATCACTCTCTTTACCCGTCAGGGCCAGCAAAGCGCCGAGCTACGCCTGCATCCTGAGGATCTGGGTCAGATTCAAATCAGCATGAAGCTCGATGATAACCAGGCGCAATTGCAGATGGTTTCAGCCCATAGTCACGTGCGTGCGGCGCTTGAAGCCACCCTGCCAAACTTACGTCTTGCCCTGGCGGAAAGCGGTATTCAGCTCGGCCAAAGCAGCATCAGCAGCGAAAGTTTTGCGGGCCAGCAGCAACAGCAGTCGGGGCAAAATCCGCAGCAGTCACCGCGTTCCGCAAGCACTTTCCCGTCAATGGGTGATGGCGAAGCGCTTGCCGTCCCTGCCAGCGTGCAGCGTTTAGCGTCGGGGAATAACGCGGTGGATATTTTTGCCTGAGACGCGCTCCCTAAGCTAAACGTCAGAGTTAACAACAAATATCCCCTGTTTTCGGGCCTTTGAACGCCCGACGACGCGGGATAATTAATCCATATGCAGTACCGATACAGGAAAGATGCGTTTTATGACTGACAACGCTTTGCCAAAAGGCCGCAAGCGCTCCATCTGGATGCCGTTACTGGTCCTGATTACTCTTGCAGCCTGTGCTACCGCGGGCTATAGCTACTGGCGTATGCAGCAGCAGCCTGCCTCCGCGCAAGTTAAAGCGCCTGAGCCACCGCCAGCGCCGGTGTTTTTCGCACTGGATACCTTCACCGTGAACCTCGGTGATGCTGACCGCGTGCTGTACATCGGCATCACATTGCGTCTGAAAGATGAAGCCACGCGCCAGCGTCTGAGCGAGTTTCTGCCGGAAGTGCGCAGCCGTTTACTGCTGCTGTTTTCCCGCCAGGATAGCGCGGCGCTTGCCACCGATGAAGGCAAACAGAAGCTGGTTGAAGCCATAAAGAACACTTTGGCTCCGCCGCTTGTCGCCGGTCAACCTCAACAGGCAGTCAGCGACGTGCTGTATACCGCCTTTATTTTGCGGTAATCCCATGGGCGATAGCATTCTTTCTCAGGCCGAAATTGACGCGCTGTTAAACGGCGACAGCGATAACGCTGACGAACCCAAGACCAGCGTCGTCAACGAAACCGACATTCGTCCGTACGATCCTAATACCCAACGGCGCGTGGTACGCGAGCGTCTCCAGGCATTAGAGATCATCAACGAGCGGTTTGCGCGTCAGTTCCGTATGGGGCTGTTTAACCTATTACGCCGCAGCCCGGACATTACCGTCGGGGCGATTCGCATTCAGCCGTATCACGAATTTGCCCGTAATTTGCCGGTGCCCACCAACCTCAATCTGATGCACCTCAAACCGCT
>NZ_JBOGBT010000097.1:0-37163 GCF_051656365.1 Silvania sp.
AATAATCTGCCAGGCTTATACGTTGAAGGGGATTTAATGCTCTTCAGCGTTCCCTTGCGTGTTGACGCCGCCGTGACTGCTGGCGTAACATGCGCGCACGATTACGCTAAGAGGACATTCGCCTTGGACACACCCAGTACATACTGGCTCAATTCCCTGTCATCCAGGAACAACTCCTAAGGCTATCTCCTCTTGCTGATGGCCTTAGTGGTTGTCAGCGATCTGTTTTTCCCATCGCTCTGAGTCAGGCTGTTTAATGGTCTGAAACCCAATTTGTTTCTGTGTGCCCACCGAACTGTCCGATATTTTTTGCATTGGGAGTCCCGGTCATGCTGAGCGCATTTCAACTGGAAAAAAACCGACTGATTCGGCTTGAAGCTGAAGAGTCACAGCCCCTCATTGATGCCGTATGGGTGGATCTGGTCGAACCGGACGACGACGAACGCCTGCGCGTACAATCTGAGCTCGGACAAAGCCTGGCAACCCGCCCGGAACTGGAAGACATCGAAGCATCCGCCCGTTTCTTCGAAGACGAAGACGGTCTGCACATTCACTCCTTTTTCTTCTTCGAAGATGCGGAAGATCACGCCGGTAACTCCACCGTCGCCTTCACCATTCGCGATGGTCGCCTGTTTACCCTGCGCGAGCGCGAGCTGCCTGCGTTCCGCCTGTACCGTATGCGCGCCCGTAGCCAGGCGATGGTCGACGGCAACGCGTATGAACTGCTGCTCGACCTGTTTGAAACCAAAATCGAACAGCTGGCGGATGAGATTGAAAATATCTACAGCGATCTGGAAAAGCTGAGCCGGGTGATCATGGAAGGGCATCAGGGCGATGAGTATGACGAAGCGCTCTCGACGCTGGCGGAACTGGAAGATATCGGCTGGAAAGTGCGCCTGTGTCTGATGGATACCCAGCGCGCGCTGAATTTCCTGGTGCGCAAGGCGCGACTGCCGGGTGGTCAGCTGGAGCAGGCGCGTGAGATCCTGCGCGATATCGAATCCCTGCTGCCGCACAACGAATCCCTGTTCCAGAAGGTGAACTTCCTGATGCAGGCGGCGATGGGCTTTATCAACATCGAGCAGAACCGCATTATCAAGATCTTCTCGGTGGTTTCAGTTGTGTTCCTGCCGCCAACGCTGGTGGCCTCGAGCTACGGGATGAACTTTGAGTTTATGCCGGAGCTGAGATGGAGCTTTGGCTACCCGGGTGCGATTGTGTTTATGGTCCTCGCGGGATTGGCCCCGTATCTGTACTTCAAGCGCCGCAACTGGCTTTGATCGTAATACCGGATGGCGAAGACGCCATCCGGTATTATCACAACCCTTTTCGCACCCTGCGTTGGGTATAAATTGCATCCGCAACAAATACCGCCAGTGCCACCCAGATAAAGCCAAACGTCACCATCTTATCCGCACCCGGCACTTCGCCGTAGAACATCACCGCCAGCAGGAACATCAACGTCGGGCCGATGTACTGGAAGAAGCCCAGCGTCGAGAGGCGCAGGCGCGTTGCCGCACCGGTAAAGCACAGCAATGGGATGGTGGTGACGATACCTGCCGCCATCAGCATCACGTTCAGGGTCCACGGGTTACTGCCCATATGGCTGGTGCTACTGTCGGCTATTCCGAACAGGTAAATGGCCGCCAGCGGCAGTAGCCACAGGGTTTCAAACAGCATTCCGGTTTGCGCTTCCACGGCGATTTTCTTGCGTACCAGGCCATAGAAGGCAAAGCTGAATGCCAGCCCCAGGGCGATGACCGGCAGCGAGCCAAAGGTCCAGAGCTGAATCAGCACGCCGCAGAGGGCAAGCAGCACCGCCATCCACTGCATCCGGCGGAAGCGCTCCCCGAGGAACAACATCCCCAGCACAATATTCACCAGCGGGTTAATGAAGTAGCCGAGGCTCGCTTCGAGCATGTGATGGTTGTTCACCGACCAGATAAACAGCAGCCAGTTGCCGCCAATCAGGACGGCTGAAAGGGCCAGCAGGAAGATTTTCTTCGGCGTTTGTAGCAGCTTTTTCACGCCTGACCACTGACGGCTGACGCTCATCAGCGCCACCATAAAGAAAAACGACCAGATCACGCGGTGGGTAAGAATTTCATCGGCGGGAACATAGTGAATCAGCTTGAAGTACGCCGGTGCGATACCCCAAATAAAATAAGCGGCGAGGGCGAGTAAAACGCCCTGCCGCGTCTGTTTAGCATCCATCAGGAAAATCCGTTACAAAAAAGTAACGCAATTTTACCCGATTTTACCGTCTCAACCCACCATATAAGTGGCGGTTGCGCTGGCGATGTAAACCTGCTCTTCGTTATGCAACTCCACGCGCGCCACCGCCACTTTGTTACCGGCGCGCAGCAGGCTGCTGCTGGCAGTGAAGCGATTGCCGCGGCCGGGGCGCAGATAATCGACGCGCAGATCGATAGTGCCCATTCGCGACAGGCGCTGGCGCAGTTCCTCTTCGTTAATGGTGTCGTGGCGGGTCAGGGTGCTCCCCACGCAGACCAGCCCGGCGGCCACGTCCAGCGCGGAGGCGATCACCCCGCCATGAAGAATGCTTTGCGCCCAATTGCCGACCATCATCGGCTGGTTGTTAAAGCTGAGCTGAGCAAAATCTTTCTCGTAGCGTTCCAGCTCCAGGCCCAGCGCACGGTTGAACGGCATGTGGTAGACGAAGATCTCGCCGACAAGCTTGAGCACTTGTTCGGCAGTAAGCGTGGCTGACATGGCACGTCACATCCTTTTTGTTAAGAGGATGTTGATTTTATTCCTCATTAATGTGAATTTCCACATTAGGAGCAGAGGTAAAGCCGCTAATCGTCAAATATGTTAAATTGATTCAAAATAATTCTTCATTAAAACGATTTTGCAGGAGAGCACCACCGATGCGGACGTATCTGGCCTGGTTCCTGGCAGCGGCTGCGCTGCCTTCTGTCACCTTTGCGCAGGACGCGAAAAATGTGGAGGTCAGTGATACCCCAGCCGTGCGCGGGAGCATTATCGCCAACCTGCTGGAGGAGCATGACAACCCGTTCACGCTCTATCCCTATGACAGCAATTACCTGATCTACACCGCCACCAGCGATCTCAATAAAGAAGCGATAAGCACCTATGACTGGGTCGACAATGCGCGTAAAGATGAGGTGAAATTCCAGCTGAGCCTCGCGTTCCCGCTGTGGCGCGGGATCCTCGGGCCCAACTCGCTGCTGGGTGGCTCCTACACGCAACGCTCCTGGTGGCAATTGTCCAACAGCGATGAGTCTTCACCGTTCCGTGAAACCAACTATGAACCGCAGCTGTTCCTCGGGTTCGCCACCGATTACTCGCTGGGCGGCTGGACGCTACGCGACGTGGAGTTTGGCTACAACCACCAATCCAACGGCCGCTCCGATCCCACTTCGCGCAGCTGGAACCGCCTCTATACCCGCCTGATGGCGCAAAACAATAACTGGATGGTCGAAGTCAAACCCTGGTATGTGATTGGCAATACCGACGATAACCCGGATATCACCAAATACATGGGTTACTACCAGCTGCGGGTCGGCTATCAGCTGGGCGAAGCGGTGCTCAGCGTGAAGGGGCAGTACAACTGGAACAGCGGCTACGGCGGGGCAGAAGTGGGAGTGAGCTACCCGCTAACCCGACACGTTCGCCTGTATACGCAGGTCTACAGCGGCTATGGCGAGTCGCTGATCGATTACAATTTCAATCAGACGCGCGTCGGCGTGGGCGTGATGCTGAACGATCTTTTCTAGCCTCCTCGAATGTTTTTGTCTTAAACGTTGAAGTTTCTCTCGCAGGCGCTGAAAATAGCGCCTGTTTTTATTTCAGGCAAATGGGGTTGATGTGGTGCAGGCGGAAGTTGTGAATCAGGAGTTGCTGGCTAAACAGGTTTTACATGAAACCTTTGGCTACCAGCAGTTTCGCCCGGGCCAGGAAACCATCATTAATGCTGCCCTGACCGGTCGCGATTGTCTGGTGGTCATGCCCACCGGCGGTGGCAAATCCTTATGCTATCAGGTGCCTGCGCTGGTACTGAATGGCCTGACCATCGTGGTATCGCCGCTGATCTCGCTGATGAAAGATCAGGTGGACCAGCTGCTGGCCAACGGCGTGTCGGCGGCCTGTCTGAACTCGACGCAAACCCGAGAGCAGCAGCAGGAGGTGATGGCCGGTTGCCGTAGCGGGCAGATCCGCCTGCTGTATATCGCGCCGGAACGTCTGATGCTGGATAACTTTCTTGAGCATCTGACGCACTGGAATCCGGTGCTGGTGGCGGTGGACGAAGCCCACTGTATTTCCCAGTGGGGACATGATTTCCGCCCGGAATATGCCGCCCTCGGCCAGCTGCGTCAGCGCTTCCCGGCCGTGCCGTTTATGGCGCTCACCGCCACCGCCGATGACACCACCCGTCTTGATATCGCGCGCCTGCTGGGGCTCGACGATCCGCTGATTCAGGTCAGCAGCTTCGATCGCCCGAACATTCGCTACATGCTGATGGAAAAGTTTAAGCCGCTGGATCAGCTCCTGCGCTACGTGCAGGAGCAGCGCGGCAAGTCGGGCATTATCTACTGTAACAGCCGGGCAAAAGTGGAAGACACCGCCGCCCGTCTGCAGAGTCGGGGTTTTAGCGCGGCGGCTTACCATGCCGGGCTGGAAAACCACATCCGTGCCGAGGTGCAGGAGAAGTTCCAGCGCGACGATCTGCAAATTGTGGTGGCGACCGTCGCCTTTGGTATGGGCATCAACAAACCGAACGTGCGCTTTGTGGTGCATTTCGACATTCCGCGCAATATCGAATCCTACTATCAGGAGACGGGCCGCGCCGGGCGTGATGGCCTGCCGGCCGAGGCGATGCTGTTTTACGATCCGGCCGATATGGCCTGGCTGCGCCGCTGCCTGGAAGAGAAGCCCGCCGGGGCGCTGCTGGATATTGAGCGGCATAAGCTCAATGCGATGGGCGCTTTTGCCGAGGCGCAAACCTGCCGCCGTCTGGTGCTGTTGAACTACTTTGGTGAAGGTCGCCAGGCGTCGTGCGGCAACTGCGATATCTGCCTCGACCCGCCCAAGCAGTACGATGGGCTGATGGACGCGCGTAAAGCGTTATCCACCATCGGACGCGTTAATCAGCGCTTTGGGATGGGTTACGTGGTGGAAGTGCTGCGCGGGGCGAATAACCAGCGTATCCGCGAGATGGGCCACGATAAGCTGCCGGTGTACGGTATTGGCAAAGAGAACAGCCACGAGCACTGGGTCAGCATTATCCGTCAGCTTATTCATCTGGGATTGGCTACGCAAAATATTGCCCAGCACTCTGCACTGCAGCTGACGGAAGCCGCCCGCCCGGTGCTGCGCGGCGTGGTAGAGCTGCAGCTTGCCGTACCGCGCGTGGTGGCCCTTAAGCCGCGCGTGATGCAGAAATCCTACGGCGGTAATTACGACCGCAAGCTGTTCGCCAAGCTGCGTAAGCTGCGCAAAGCCATTGCTGACGAAGAGAATATCCCGCCGTATGTGGTGTTCAACGACGCCACGCTGATTGAGATGGCCGAGCAGATGCCGCTCAGCGCCAGCGAAATGCTCAGCGTTAACGGTGTTGGTACCCGCAAGCTGGAGCGTTTTGGCAAAGAGTTTATGGCCCTTATTCGTTCCCATGCTGACGGTGATGATGAGGAGTAGTCAGCCGGGCGAAAAAGTGCCAGGATGATGACTCACTGAACTATTCCCCCGCGAGTTAATTATGTTAACCCTGTTTCTGACTGTGGCGCTGGTGCACATTGTGGCGCTGATGAGCCCTGGCCCCGACTTTTTCTTTGTCTCGCAAACGGCGGTAAGCCGTTCCCGTAAAGAGGCGATGATGGGCGTGCTGGGCATTACCCTCGGCGTCATGGTTTGGGCGGCGGTTGCGCTGCTTGGCCTGAACCTGATCCTCGAGAAAATGGCATGGCTGCATACCATCATTATGGTCGGCGGCGGTCTGTATCTGTGCTGGATGGGTTACCAGATGCTGCGCGGCGCGCTGAAGAAAGAGGACAGCACGGCAGCGGAACCGAAGGTGGAACTCGCGTCGGGCGGGCGGAGCTTTGTGAAAGGGCTGCTGACTAACCTCGCGAACCCAAAAGCGATTATCTATTTCGGGTCGGTCTTTTCCCTGTTCGTCGGCGACAGTGTGGGCGTCGGCGCGCGCTGGGGGATTTTCCTGCTGATCGTGCTGGAAACCTTCGCCTGGTTTACCGTGGTGGCCAGCCTGTTTGCGTTACCGTCGATGCGTCGCGGTTATCAACGACTGGCGAAGTGGATTGACGGCGTTGCCGGTGCGTTATTCACCGGCTTCGGTATTCATCTCATTCTGTCGCGCTAAGCATGCCGGGCTGAGGCCAACAGCGCCCCCACCAGCATAAACAGCGACCCGAACACTTTATTCAGGGCCTTCATCTGACGAGGCCCTTTAATCCATGTCGCAATCCGCGTTGCCAGCGTGGCATAGCCAATCATCACGATAATATCGACCACAATCGTCGTCACGCCGAGTACCGCGTACTGCGCGAGCTGGGGCTGATGCGGCACGATAAACTGCGGGAACAGGGCAGCAAGGAAGACGATGCTCTTCGGGTTAGTCAGGTTGACAAACACCGCGCGTTTAAACAGTCGACCCCGGCTTTGCGTCTGGGCCATCGTGTTCAGATCGATAGCGCCAGCGGCGCGCCACTGCTGAATTCCCAGCCAGATAAGATACGCCGCGCCCGCCCATTTCAGCACTTCAAAGGCCAGTACCGAACGGGAGAACAGCGTGCCCAGCCCTACGCCCACCAGCACAATATGAATGGCCAGCCCGGTCTGCAATCCGGCAATCGATGCCGCCGCGCCGCGATAGCCGTGATTCATCGCTGTGGTCATGGTGTTGATTGCCCCGGAGCCCGGGGAAAGGCTAAGGATGATGGATGTCAGCAGGTAAGCGAACCACCACTCTAAGGTCATTTGAAACTCCCGAATCGTCTATTTTTATGCCACAATACGCTAATGTTGAGTCATTTTGTGACCCGTCACGAAAAAACGATATTCCTTGGCTTACAGGTGCACAAATCCAATGTTTCAGCAGAAAACGGACTGGGAAACACGAGAAAAGGCATTTGCTGCTTTCTCCATGGGGCCACTGACCGATTTCTGGCGCCAGCGCGAAGAGGGCGGGTTCACGGGCGTTGATGATGTGCCGGTACGCTTTGTGCGTTTTCGGGCAGAAAGCCATGATTCGGTGATTGTTGTCTGCCCTGGGCGTATCGAAAGCTACGTGAAGTACGCCGAGCTGGCCTACGACCTTTTCCACCTCGGTTTTGACGTGCTGATTATCGATCACCGTGGTCAGGGGCGTTCCGGGCGCATGTTGTCCGATACGCACCGGGGCCATGTGAGTAAATTCAGCGATTACGTCGATGATTTTGCCGCCTTCTGGCAGCAGGAAGTGCAGCCCGGGCCGTGGCGAAAACGGTTTATTCTGGCGCACTCGATGGGGGGCGCGATTGCCACGCTGTTTTTGCAGCGTCATCCCCATCAGTGTGATGCCATTGCGCTGAGCGCCCCGATGTTTGGCATCGTAATGCGCCTGCCGGAGTGGATGGTACGCCATATTCTCGACTGGGCTGAGGGCCATCAGCGCGTTCGTGAAGGCTACGCCATTGGCACCGGACGCTGGCGTGCACTGCCGTTTGCCCTTAACGTGTTAACCCACAGTCGGCAGCGTTATCGTCGAAACCTGCGCTTTTACGCGGATGAACCCCGCTTACGCGTCGGCGGTCCAACTTACCACTGGGTGCGTGAAGGCATTCTGGCGGGGGAAGAGGCGCTGGCCGGCGCCGGTCAGGATGACACCCCGATGCTCTTGCTTCAGGCAGAAGAGGAGCAGGTAGTGGATAACCGCATGCACGAACGTTTTTGTGAACAGCGAGCCGCAGTCGGATACCCTTGTGACGGGGGTAAACCACTGGTCATAAACGGCGCGTACCATGAGATCCTTTTCGAAAAGGACGCCATGCGCTCAGTCGCACTCCACGCCATCGTCGATTTTTTCGACAGGCATAACTGATATTCACCAGAGGTTAAATTTTCCTATGTACCAGGTTGTCGCGTCTGACTTAGATGGCACGCTGCTCTCTCCCGACCACACCTTATCGCCTTACGCGAAAGAAACCTTAAAACTCCTGACTGCCCGCGGCGTGAATTTTGTCTTCGCGACGGGCCGCCATCACGTCGATGTGGGGCAGATCCGCGATAATCTGGAGATCAAATCCTACATGATCACCTCCAACGGTGCCCGCGTGCACGATCTGGACGGTAATCTGATCTTCACCCATAACCTCGATCGCGATATCGCCGCCGACCTGTTCGGCGTGGTGCACAACAATCCCGATATCATCACCAACGTTTATCGTGATGATGAATGGTTTATGAACCGCCACCGCCCGGACGAGATGCGTTTCTTTAAAGAAGCGGTCTTTAACTACGCCCTCTATGAGCCGGGTCTGCTGGAGCCAGAAGGTATCAGCAAAGTGTTCTTCACCACCGACACCCACGAAGCGCTGCTGCCGCTGGAGCAGGCGATCAATGCCCGCTGGGGCGATCGGGTTAACGTCAGCTTCTCCACGCTAACCTGTCTGGAAGTGATGGCGGGCGGGGTTTCCAAAGGCCATGCGCTGGAAGCGGTCGCCAAACGCCTGGGCTTTAGCCTGCAGGATTGCATCGCGTTTGGTGACGGCATGAACGACGCCGAAATGCTGTCGATGGCGGGTAAAGGCTGCATCATGGAAAACGCGCACCAGCGCCTGAAAGATCTTCACCCGGAGCTCGAAGTGATTGGCACCAATGGCGACAACGCCGTACCGAGTTACCTGCGTAAGCTGTTCCTTGAATAATCTTCATTTGGTTATTTAGCGTTCAGTTGTCAACTGAAGAGTTCGCTACAATGCCTGTCCTTCTTCCTGAGAGACAAGCATTGTGGCGCTACTCATTATCACCACTATTCTGTGGGCCTTCTCGTTCAGTCTGATCGGTGAATACCTTGCCGGGCACGTGGACAGCTACTTTTCGGTGCTGATGCGTGTCGGATTGGCGGCCCTGGTGTTTCTGCCGTTTCTGCGCCTGCGCGGGCAAACGCTGAAAACCATTTCGCTGTACATGCTGGTGGGCGCTATGCAGCTCGGCATCATGTATCTGTTCAGCTTCCGCGCTTACGTTTACCTGTCGGTATCGGAATTCCTGCTGTTTACCGTGCTGACGCCGCTGTATATCACTCTGATCTACGATCTGATGAGTAAACGCCGTCTGCGCTGGGGCTACCTGCTGAGTGCGGCGCTGGCGGTGGCAGGTGCGGCCATCATTCGTTATGACAAAGTGAGCGATCATTTCTGGACCGGACTGATGTTCGTCCAGCTCGCCAACATCAGCTTTGCCATCGGCATGGTGGGCTATAAGCGGTTGATGGAGATCCATCCGATGCCGCAGCACAACGCCTTTGCCTGGTTCTATATGGGAGCGCTTATTGTCGCGGTCGTGGCGTGGTTTATGCTGGGCAATCCGCAAAAACTGCCGACCACCACGGTACAGTGGAGCGTGCTGATCTGGCTGGGTGTGGTCGCTTCCGGGCTGGGATACTTTATGTGGAACTACGGCGCCACGCAGGTGGACGCCGGTACGCTTGGGATCATGAACAACGTTCACGTCCCGGCTGGCCTGCTGGTGAACCTGGCGATCTGGCAGGAACAACCCCACTGGCCGAGCTTTATTATTGGGGGGACGGTGATCCTGGCTTCACTGTGGGTGCATCGCCGTTGGGTCGCTCCGCGCTCCGCACAAACGGCAGATGGTCGCAAGCGTGATTCCGCGCTGAGCGAATAAAGGCCTCGGTAACCGGTTGGCGCTGCTCGCCATCGCGCACGGCGGAGTACAACCGGCTCCACAATCCCTCGCCCAGGGTTTTGGTCACCACCAGACCCTGGCGTTCAAAGCTCTCAACCACCCAGTGGGGCAGCGCCGCAATCCCCATTCTCGCCGCCACCATCTGCACCAGCAGCAGGGTGTTATCCACGCTTTTCAGCTGTGGGTTGATGCCTGCCGGCTGTAAAAAGTGACGCCAGATATCGAGGCGACTGCGCTGAACCGGGTAGATCAGTAGCGTTTCGGTAGCCAGATCTTCCGGCGTCACGCGCGTTTTTGCCGCCAGCGGATGGTCCGGAGCCAACACCAGCCGCACTTCATAATCAAACATCGGCGAATAGTGCAGACCGCTGCGCGGCAGAATATCTGAGGTCATCACCAGGTCCAGCTCGCCCTGCGTCAGGGAGGGCTGCGGATCGAAGGTCACGCCCGATTTAAAGTCCATCTCCACTTGCGGCCAGTTCTGGCGGAAATTCTCAAGCGCCGGGGTCAGCCACTGAATACAGCTGTGACACTCAATGGCGATGCGCAGCCGCGTTTGCTGTGGTTCGTTGCACGCCTGCAGCGCGCTGGCGATCTGCGGCAGCACCTGATTCGCCAGCTGGAGCAACACTTCGCCCTGCGGCGTAAAGCGCAGCGGCTGGCTTTTGCGCACAAACAGACGGAAGCCAAGGCGTTGTTCCAGATCGCTGAACTGGTGAGAAAGGGCGGACTGGGTCTGGTGCAGCGTAGCTGCCGCCGCTGCGAGTGAACCGCAGTTCCGTAACGCCTGGAGCGTTTTCAGGTGTTTTATCTCGATCATGAAAGTCCTTCACTTCGCCATGAACAATTTGCGCTTGAGGAATATACAGTAACTGCCAATTATAGATGTGTAAACATCTGGATGGCTAAATCCTAAAAATTCCACAAGGGGCAACACGATGACAATTATTAATCACACTCTTGGTTTTCCTCGCGTTGGTCTGCGTCGCGAACTGAAAAAAGCACAAGAAAGCTATTGGGCTGGCAATGCCAGCCGTGAAGAACTGCTGGCGGTAGGCCGCGAGTTGCGCGCCCGTCACTGGGATCAGCAGAAGCAGGCTGGCGTGGATCTGCTGCCGGTGGGTGATTTCGCCTGGTACGACCATGTTCTGACCACCAGCCTGCTGCTGGGCAACGTGCCGGCTCGTCATCAGAACAGCGACGGATCGGTGGATATCGACACTCTGTTCCGCCTTGGCCGCGGTCGTGCGCCGAGCGGTGAGCCCGCTGCCGCCGCTGAAATGACCAAGTGGTTTAACACCAACTACCACTACATGGTGCCGGAGTTTGTTAAAGGCCAGCAGTTCAAACTGACCTGGACCCAGCTGCTGGATGAAGTGGACGAAGCGCTGGCGCTGGGCCACAAGATTAAGCCTGTGCTGCTGGGTCCGGTAACTTACCTGTGGCTGGGCAAAGTGAAGGGTGAGCAGTTTGACCGTCTGAGCCTGCTGAACGATATCCTGCCGGTCTACCAGCAGGTGCTGGGTGAGCTGGCGAAACGCGGCGTTGAGTGGGTGCAAATCGACGAACCTGCGCTGGTGCTGGAGCTGCCGCAAGCGTGGCTGGACGCGTTCCAACCAGCGTATGACGCGCTGACCGGTCAGGTGAAGCTGCTGCTGACCACCTATTTCGAAGGCGTAACGCCGAATCTTGATACCATTACTGCACTGCCGGTGCAGGGTCTGCACGTGGACCTCGTTCACGGCAAAGATGATGTGGCTGAACTGCATAACCGTCTGCCAGCCGACTGGCTGCTCTCTGCCGGCCTGGTGAACGGGCGTAACGTCTGGCGTGCGGATCTGACCGAGAAATACGCCCAGATTAAAGATATCGTCGCTCTTCGTGATCTGTGGGTGGCTTCTTCCTGCTCCCTGCTGCACAGCCCGATCGACCTGAGTGTCGAAACCCGTCTGGATGCAGAAGTGAAGAGCTGGTTTGCCTTCGCCCTGCAAAAATGTGAAGAGCTGGCTCTGCTGCGCGATGCCCTGAACAGCGGCGACACGGCGGCGATTACCGAATGGAGCGTCCCGATTCAGGCCCGTCGTCACTCCACGCGCGTTCACAATGCGGCAGTCGAACAACGTCTGGCGGCCATCACCGCCCAGGATAGCCAGCGTGAAAACGCCTACGAAGTACGTGCACAAGCCCAGCGTGCGCGCTTCAACCTGCCAGCGTGGCCAACCACCACTATCGGTTCTTTCCCGCAGACCACCGAGATCCGCGGCCTGCGTCTGGACTTCAAAAAGGGTAACCTCGATGCGCGCAACTACCGCACCGGCATTGCCGAACATATCAAGCAGGCGATTGCTGAGCAGGAGCGCTTAGGTCTGGACGTGCTGGTACACGGTGAAGCCGAGCGTAACGACATGGTGGAATACTTTGGTGAACACCTGGACGGCTTCGTCTTCACTCAGAACGGTTGGGTGCAAAGCTACGGCTCCCGCTGCGTGAAGCCGCCGGTGGTTATCGGCGACGTCAGTCGTCCGGAAGCGATTACCGTGGAGTGGGCGAAGTACGCCCAGTCCCTGACCGACAAGCCGGTGAAAGGCATGCTGACCGGTCCGGTGACCATTCTCTGCTGGTCCTTCCCGCGTGAAGATGTCACCCGCGAAACCATTGCGAAGCAGATTGCCCTGGCGTTGCGTGATGAAGTGGCCGATCTGGAAGCCGCAGGTATCGGCATCATCCAGATTGACGAACCGGCGCTGCGCGAAGGCCTGCCGCTGCGTCGCAGCGACTGGGATGCTTATCTGGCGTGGGGCGTGGAAGCCTTCCGTATCAACGCCGCAGTGGCGAAAGATGACACTCAGATCCACACCCACATGTGTTACTGCGAATTCAACGACATCATGGATTCCATTGCGGCGCTGGATGCGGACGTCATTACCATTGAGACCTCGCGCTCGGACATGGAGCTGCTGGAGTCGTTCGAAGAGTTCGACTACCCGAACGAAATCGGGCCGGGCGTGTACGACATCCACTCCCCGAACGTCCCGAGCGTGGAATGGATTGAAGCCCTGCTGGAAAAAGCGGCGCAGCGTATCCCGGCAGAGCGTCTGTGGGTTAACCCGGACTGCGGCCTGAAAACACGCGGCTGGCCGGAAACCCTAAGCGCGCTGGCGAACATGGTAAAAGCAGCGCAGAACCTGCGTCAGGCGTGATGTGAAATTGCCGGGTGCCCGGCCTATGCCTGGCCATCCATCAACCGGCTAATATGAATACTCAACCAGGTCAGCTCATCTTTCGGTAAGGTGAGCTGATATTTTTCCTGCACATAGTCGCGGATCACCCAGGCGACGGTCATCGCATCCGGGCGGTGGCGCATCAGCTCCTGATAAAAATCCTCGGTCTCGCTGACCACAATTTTCCCGGTTAACACCCGCTCGGCGAAATAACGCAGATGGGTAATAAATCGCATATAGTTCACCGACCCGGTATCAATGGCTTTACTCAGCTTGTAACGCACGATTTCAGCGATGCGGTTCACCAGCTCAACCTGCTGGTGGGCGGTACTGTCATCGGTCTGACTGCTGGCATTAATCAGGTGGAAGGCGATATTCACGGCTTCGTCTTCCGGCAGCTCAACTGCAAACAGCGCATTCACTTTTAATCGCGCCTGCATGCCCACGCTATGCTCTTGCGGGTAGTAGCGCTTTACCTCCCAGCTCAGCTTATTGAGGATCAACTGCCCGCTACGGCTGCGCTCTACGGCAAAATGCAGGTGCTCGGCAAGGGTAAACAGCAGCACCGAATTGAGCTTGTCGCCACATACGCTGCGCGCAAGCGTCAGAATATCGTGGCTGACATCGAAGAATGTCGCAGGAATAGTATCCGTCAGCGATAAAAAGTGGCGGGATTTGAGATCGCTCAGTGGCAGGAAGACTTTCTCAACCTGTGCCAAATCGATACTGGTGCCCGGTTTTGCGCCAAAGCCAATACCTTTGCCAAACAGAATCATCTCGCGCTGGTCGTTGTCGACCAGCAGCATGCTGTTGTTAAGCGATTTTTTTATCGTTATCACGTCTATTCCTGCGGCCGGGCCGTTTAGCTCATGTCAGCGCCATTGCTGGCAATTACTCTCTGGTACCACCAGAAGGAGTCTTTTTTCAGGCGCTTGCACGTACCGTTGCCTTCGTCATCCTGGTCGACGTAGATAAAGCCGTAGCGTTTGGACATCTGTGAGGTGCCCGCGCTGATAATGTCGATACAGCCCCAGGTGGTGAATCCCATCACATCCACCCCTTCATTGATAGCTGCCAACGTTTGTTCGAAGTGGGCGCGGAAATAGTCGATACGGTAGCTATCGTGAATTTTTCCGCCCTCCACTGTGTCTTTGGCTCCCAGCCCGTTTTCCACGATAAACAGCGGTTTTTGATAGCGATCGTACAGCTCGAGCAGGGAGATCTTCAGCCCCACCGGGTCAATCTGCCAGCCCCATTCGGACGCAGGCAGGTAGGGGTTTTTCACCCCGAGAATGGTGTTGCCTGGGATACGCTCCACATCCGGCTGGGTCGATTCGGTCAGCGACATGTAGTAGCTAAAGGAGACGAAGTCGACGGTGTGATCCTTTAAAATACGCTGATCGTCGGCCTGCATGTCGATCTGAATATCCCGGCTGGCCAGATCGCGCAGGATCAGCGGCGGATATTCGCCAAATACCTGCACGTCGGCATAGAAGTAGTTCTCCAGATTCTTCTTCAGCGTGGCTTCGACGTCCTCCGGGCGGCAGCTGTGCGGATAGGTGGTGAGCTTGGTTAGCATGCAGCCCACCTGGCTGCCCGGGATAATGTCGTGGCAGTCGCGGGTGACCAGCGCAGAGGCCACAAACTGGTGGTGGAGGCCCTGATAAATGTCCTGTTTTGCTTTGCCTGGCAGGCTTTTCTCTTCGCGGATGCCCGCAGTGGTAAACGGATGCCGATGAATACTGTCGATTTCGTTAAAGGTCAACCAGTAGCGTACCAGCTCTTTATAGCGCTCGAAGCAGACCTTACTGAAGCGTACAAACGCATCCACCACGTTGCGGTGCACCCAGCCGTTGTATTTTTCGCTCAGCGCCAGCGGCATCTCATAGTGGGAGAGCGTGACCAGCGGCTCAATGTTGTGACGACGCAGCTCGCGGAACATATCTTCATAATATTGCAGACCCGCCTCGTTCGGCGCGGCATCTTCGCCGGTCGGGAAAATGCGCGACCAGGCAATTGAGACGCGCAGCACCTTAAAGCCCATTTCGGCGAACAGGGCAATGTCATCTTTGTAGTGGTGATAAAAATCAATGCCGCGACGTTTGGGGTACAGCGCGTCATTTTTGCCCTCGAAGGCATCGCGGATGTTCTCATCGGTCAGCGCCATGTGGCCGTCATAGTCTTTCAGCGACAGATTGGGTTTCCAGGTGATGGCGTCAGCCACTGACGGTCCTTTGCCGTCAACGTTCCATGCCCCTTCGGCCTGATTAGCGGCAATCGCGCCGCCCCATAAAAAACCTTGCGGAAACGGGAGGGATTTATCCATTACACGGACTCCTTAAGTGTCATGATGATATGCGGATGGGAAGTTTTTTTGTCGGTACTGCCTGGTGTCAGCGAGAATCGTTCGCCGTTAGTGACGACCATCATCACCACCGGATCGAGGCCCGCCGCGGTGATGGTGTCGAGGGAAAACTCAATTAAGGTGTCGCCGGTTTTTACCTGCTGGCCCTCTTTTACGCGGGGATCGAAGCCTTCGCCCTGCAGCTTGATGGTGTCGATGCCAATATGGAAAATCAGCTCAACGCCCGAATCGGTGAGCAGGCTCAGCGCGTGGCCGCTTTCAAATATGTTCACGACTGTGCCGTCCGCCGGGGCGCGCAGCACGCCCTGCGAGGGAATAATGGCGATACCGTCGCCCATGATTTTGCGCGAAAACACGTCGTCGTTAACGGTCTCCAGAGGAACGATTTGCCCTTCAACCGGGCGGGTAAAGGTCAGCTCATCCTCTTTTTCGACCGCTTTATCCCGCCACAGCAGCAGGGCGCTGATAAAGGCGATAACAAACGACAGCCCTGCCCCGGCAAAGGCCCAGACGATATTCAGTGGATTATCCGGTGAGACAAACATGGAGATACTGGCAAGCCCTGGGCCTACCAGCGCGAAGGCTTCGATTGCCATCCAGCCGATAAATGCCCCGCCAACCACACTGCCCAGAATCACGCTGTAGAGCGCCTTTTTGTTCAGCAGCGTCACGCCATACAGTGCCGGTTCGGTAATGCCGAACAGGGCAGAAATCCCGGCCGAAAAGGCGGTGGACTTCAGCACCTTGTCTTTACTTTTAAGCGCGATCGCCAGGCAGGCACCCGATTCAGCAATGTTATGCGCCAGGGAAGCGGGCAGGTAGAGCAGCTCCCGGCCAAATTGGCTCATCGAGGCCACGGCGTAAGGCAGCATCGGTTTGTGCATCCCGGCGGCAACCATAAAGGGCAGGGCAGCGGCGAGCAGGCCGGTCGCGACAAAACCGAGCTTGCCATACAGCCACAGGATCACAGTCGCCAGCCCGGCCCCCAGTTCGTAGCCCAGCGGCCCAAGAATCAGCAGCGTGACCGGAACCGTGACCAGCAGGGAGAGCATCGGCGACAGAAAAATACGCAGCGCGCCCGGCGAATAGCGGTTAAACAGCTTTTCCGTCTGGGCATAAAACAGCACGCAGAGGATGGCCGGGAACACCTGCGAGGCGTAGGCCACATTGCGCAGGTCGAACGACATAAACTGCGCCCCGTCCGCCAGCTGTTTGGTCATCGCTGGCAGTACCATCACCGCCACCGCCGAGACTGCCACCAGCACGTTCACTTTCAGTTTGGTCGCCGTGGTGATCGCCACCAGAACCGGCAGGAAATAGAGCGGGGCCGAGCCGATGTTATCCAGCACCTTGTAGGTGGAGCTGTCGCGACTGAGCCAGCCCAGCACGTCCAGCAGCAGCAGGAGCGATTTCAGCACGCCGCCGCCAGCGATTGCTGGCACCAGCGGCTGGAACACGCTGATCACAAAATCCACGACCTGCGCACCGCGGCTGGGCCGGGTGGTCACCTGCGGCGCGTTGGCCTGCGGCTCACCCGCCAGCGAGCGTACGGCCTCGAAAACCTGTACCACCTCGTGGCCAATAATCACCTGGCACTGCACGTTAACCCGCACGCCCAGCACACCGTCGATTTTTGCCAGCGCGGCCTCGTTAACCTTGCCGTTGTCATACAGGCTCAGTCGCAGCCGGGTGGAGCAGTGTTCGATATGTTCGATATTTTCAGCGCCACCCACCTGGGTGATGATATCCAGCGCAGTCTGCAAGTGATTCATGTCTGGCCCCTGTCTCCAGAGCAAAAAAAAAGACCTGAAGCCCATCTCCCCCTGGAAGGGGAGATGGGCTTCAGGTCTTGCCTACGGATCGTAGTTACACGCCTGTGCTTTTTATATCGACCAAATTGCGCCTGAAAGTCAAACAACCGCTGCGCCTGAGCGCGCGAATTGTGAGCAGCTTAACTCTTTTTCGCGCCGTACTGGCTAAACCACGCCAGCATGCGCTGCCAGCCATCTTTCGCCGATTCCTGGTGATAGCTCGGACGATAGTCGGCGTTAAAAGCATGTCCTGCACCGGGATAGACTACAATGTCTGCCGTCGCGTTTGCCGCACGCAGGGCATGGCGCATGGTCTCAACGGTATCCTGCGGTATCCCGGTATCCTCGGCGCCATACAGCCCCAGCACCGGCGCGTTTAAATCGGTTGCGATATCTACCGGATGCTTTGGTGAATTCAGCGTTTTTTCACCGACCAGCTTGCCGTACCACGCCACGGCCGCCTTAAGCTGCGGGTTGTGGGCGGCATACAGCCAGCTGATGCGCCCGCCCCAGCAGAAGCCGGTTGCCAGCAGGCGATGCGGGTCACCACCGTTGCGCGACGCCCAGTTCGCCACGTGATCGAGATCCGCCAGCACCTGCGCATCCGGCACTTTCGTCACCAGATTGCTGAACAGGGTCGGGATATCGCTGTAGTCATTCGGATCGCCCTGGCGGAAATAGAGCTCAGGCGCCACCGCCAGATAGCCTTCCAGTGCCAGACGGCGGCACAGGTCGCGAATGTGCTCGTGCACACCGAAAATTTCCTGAATCACCATGACGATCGGCAGGCTACCCTCCACATGCTGAGGGCGAGCATAGTAAGCGGGCATATTATCGCCCTGGGTCGGAATAGAGGTTTCTCCGGCGTTGATCGCCTCGTCGGGCGTGGTCACGACGGTGCTGACCTCGGGGCCAGCAGCAGGTGCAAATCCAGTTTTTTCAGTCATGGCATTCTCCGTACCAATTAGCGCAAAGGTAAATATAGTCCGCAGGTAATGAATTCACAGTGCCCGAAACAGTCTATCTTTTGTGCAGCGGATGGCGATATAACATTGTTAATGTGATGTGAATCACCATTTCATGGTAATTATATGCAATCAATTTCATTCATGGTGATATCCGTCACGAAAAGAAGCCAGGTGCTTCGGTAAAGTACCGTTTTACTTCTGCTGACAACCCGATCCACAGAGGAGTTCTTATGTCTAAGTCTGATGTTTTTCATCTCGGCCTCACTAAAAATGATTTACAAGGGGCCCAGCTCGCTATCGTCCCTGGCGATCCAGAGCGTGTGGAAAAGATCGCCGCGCTGATGGATAAGCCGGTTAAGCTGGCATCACATCGTGAATTCACCACCTGGCGCGCTGAGCTGGACGGCAAAGCGGTGATCGTCTGTTCTACCGGTATCGGTGGCCCGTCGACCTCTATTGCCGTTGAAGAGCTGGCCCAACTGGGTATTCGCACCTTCCTGCGTATCGGGACGACCGGCGCTATTCAGCCGCACATCAACGTCGGCGACGTGCTGGTGACCACGGCGTCTGTTCGTCTGGACGGCGCGAGCCTGCACTTTGCACCGATGGAATTCCCGGCGGTGGCTGACTTTGAGTGCACCACCGCACTGGTTGAAGCGGCGAAATCCGTAGGTGCCACCACCCACGTTGGCGTGACGGCGTCCTCTGATACCTTCTACCCAGGCCAGGAGCGCTACGACACCTTCTCCGGTCGCGTGGTAAACCGTTTTAAAGGCTCGATGGAAGAGTGGCAGTCCATGGGCGTGATGAACTATGAAATGGAATCCGCAACGCTGCTGACCATGTGCGCCAGCCAGGGCCTGCGTGCCGGTATGGTGGCGGGCGTGATCGTCAACCGCACCCAGCAGGAGATCCCGAACGCGGAGACCATGAAGAAGACCGAAAGCCACGCGGTGAAAATCGTGGTGGAAGCGGCTCGCCGCCTGCTGTAATTTCGTTCTCCCTTCGACAAAGGCCGACCTGTTCGGCCTTTTTCTTTGCGCAGCGCCTCGCAGAAAACCCCTTTCAAACTGGACGTTTATACAGCACAATTCTATTTTGTGCGGGTAATAGCTTGATACCGGGGGCGTTGTGGATATCTCTATCTTAATTTATGCCGTTATTGCGTTGGTCAGCGTCGGCGTGGGCTGGCTGATGGCCAGCTATCAACATGCGCAGCAAAAGGCCGATCAGCTGGTTGAGCGTGAAGAGATGGTGGCCGACCTGAGCGCGCTTAAACAGCAAACGGCCCAGAGCGGGCACTGGCGCGACGAGTGCGAGTTGCTCAACAACGAGCTGCGCAATCTGCGGGATATCAACACCTCGCTGGAAGCCGACCTGCGCGAAGTCACCACCCGGCTGGAGTCGACGCAACTGCATGCAGAAGACAAAATCCGGCAGATGATCAACTGCGAGCAGCGGCTGAGCGAGCAGTTCGAAAACCTGGCGAACCGTATCTTTGAGCACAGCAATCGCCGCGTCGATGAGCAAAATCGCCAGAGCCTGAATGGCCTGCTGACGCCCCTGCGCGAACAGCTGGACGGCTTTCGTCGCCAGGTGCAGGACAGCTTTGGTCAGGAATCGCGGGAGCGGCACACCCTGGCCCATGAAATTCGTAATCTCCAGCAGCTGAATGCCCAGATGGCGCAGGAGGCGGTCAACCTGACCCGGGCGCTGAAAGGCGACAATAAAACCCAGGGCAACTGGGGGGAAGTGGTCCTGACCCGCGTGCTTGAGGCCTCCGGCCTGCGTGAAGGCCATGAGTATCAGACGCAGGTCAGCATTGAAACCGAGACCCGCTCGCGCATGCAGCCGGACGTTATCGTCCGTTTGCCGCAGGACAAAGACGTGGTTATCGATGCCAAGATGACGCTGGTGGCCTACGAGCGTTACTTCAATGCGGAAGATGACTACACCCGCGAGGCGGCGCTGCAGGAGCATATTGCTTCGGTGCGAAACCACATCCGCCTGCTGGGGCGCAAAGATTATCAGCAGCTCCCAGGGTTACGCTCGCTGGATTACGTCCTGATGTTCATACCGGTCGAACCGGCCTTTTTACTGGCGCTGGATCGCCAGCCGGAGCTGATCTCCGAGGCGTTGAAAAATAATATTATGCTGGTCAGCCCCACCACGTTGCTGGTGGCCCTGCGCACCATTGCTAATTTGTGGCGCTACGAGCACCAGAGCCGTAATGCGCAGCAGATTGCCGATCGCGCCAGCCGGCTTTACGACAAAATGCGCCTGTTTGTTGATGACATGTCCTCGGTAGGCCAAAGCCTTGACCGCGCACAGGATAACTATCGCCAGGCAATGAAAAAGCTGACGTCCGGGCGGGGAAACCTGCTGGCGCAGGCCGAATCGTTCCGCACTCTCGGCGTGGAGGTGAAGCGCGAGATTAATCCGGAATTGGTGGAACAGGCGCTCGCGCAGGATGACGAGTATCGTTTGCGAGAAGCGACAGGTGCTCAAAATAGAGACAATAAAGACAGGGTGTTAGCGGATCCACACCCGCCAGCCGCAGCCGTGGATCGTTATTCCCAGGGTGGTTGAATCGTAGGGCAAATGCGCCCAATCTGTTACACTTCTTGAACATTTGACTGATAAGCAGGCTCTGAGATGGTTGAAGATTCACAAGACACAACGCACTTTGGCTTTCAGACTGTCGCTAAAGCGCAGAAAGCTGACATGGTGGCCCACGTATTCCATTCCGTGGCGGCGAAGTACGATGTAATGAATGACCTGATGTCATTCGGTATTCATCGCTTGTGGAAGCGCTTCACCATTGATTGCAGCGGCGTACGTCGTGGTCAAACCGTACTGGATCTGGCTGGCGGAACCGGCGATCTGACGGCAAAATTCTCGCGTCTGGTGGGTGAAACTGGCCGCGTAGTACTGGCCGATATCAACGACTCGATGCTCAAAATGGGTCGTGAAAAACTGCGCAACATTGGCGTGGTGGGCAACGTCGAATATGTGCAGGCCAATGCCGAAGCGCTGCCCTTCCCGGATAACACCTTCGACTGCATCACCATCTCTTTCGGTCTGCGTAACGTCACCGACAAAGAGAAAGCGCTGCGCTCTATGTACCGCGTGCTGAAACCGGGCGGTCGTCTGCTGGTGCTGGAGTTCTCAAAACCGATTATCGAGCCGCTGAGCAAAGCTTACGACGCTTATTCGTTCCACATTTTGCCGCGTATTGGCGAGATGGTTGCCAACGACGCAGAAAGCTATCGCTATCTGGCCGAATCCATCCGTATGCACCCCAATCAGGACACCTTGAAAGCGATGATGCAGGATGCAGGTTTTGACAACGTTGATTACTTCAACCTGACGGCCGGTGTTGTTGCGCTGCATCGTGGTTACAAGTTCTGAGTGGAGGTGGCAGATGCCGTTTAAACCCTTGATCACAGCCGGTGTAGAAAACGTACTCAATACCTTTCTCTATCGCTCTGCGGCGTTAAAACCGGCGCGTCAGCGTCTGAACGGCAAAGTGCTGCGGGTGGTGTTAAAAGAGTTCACGACCCCGTTGGTGCTGGTGTTCAGCGAACGCCAGCTCGATGTTCTGGGCGAATGGGAAGGCGAGGCCGACTGCTCCGTCATCACCCATATGAACGTGCTGCCAAAACTACGCGATCGCCAGCAGCTTACTGCGCTTATCCGCAGCGGTGAGCTGGAGGTCGAAGGCGACATTCAGGTGGTGCAAAACTTTGTTGCCCTGGCCGATCTGGCCGAGTTCGATCCCGCAGAACTGCTGGCTCCCTGGACAGGCGACATTGCCGCAGAGGGGATCAGCAAAGTGCTGCGCGGTGGTGCCTCCCTGCTGCAAAAAGGCTTTCAGCGCCAGCAGCGCTACGTGGCTGAAGTGCTCACCGAAGAGTGGCGCATGGCTCCGGGGCCGCTGGAAGCAGCATGGTTCGCAGAAGAAACCGCCGCGGTTGAGCGTGCGGTCGATGCATTAACGAAACGGCTTGAAAAACTGGAGGGCAAATGACGCCTGGTGAAATTCGGCGCCTCTACTTTATCATCCGCACCTTTTTGAGTTACGGGCTCGACGAGCTTATCCCCAAAATGCGTATCACACTGCCGCTGCGCGTCTGGCGGCGGACGCTGTTCTGGATGCCAAATCGCCATCAGGATAAACTGCTTGGCGAGCGGTTGCGGCTGGCGTTACAGGAGCTTGGCCCGGTGTGGATTAAGTTCGGCCAGATGCTCTCAACCCGTCGCGATCTGTTCCCACCTTTGATTGCCGATCAGCTGGCGCTGCTGCAGGACAAGGTCGCCCCGTTCGATGGCGCCCTCGCAAAGCAGCAGATCGAGAAAGCGATGGGCGATATTCCGGTAGAGAGCTGGTTCGATGATTTCGACATCCAGCCGCTGGCATCGGCCTCCGTTGCGCAGGTGCATACCGCGCGCCTGAAAGAGAACGGCAAAGAGGTGGTCATTAAGGTGATCCGCCCGGACATTCTGCCGGTCATCAAAGCGGACATGAAGCTCATCTATCGCCTGGCCCGCTGGGTGCCGCGTCTGCTGCCCGACGGCCGCCGACTGCGTCCGATGGAAGTGGTGCGTGAATATGAAAAAACGCTGATCGACGAGTTGAATCTGCTGCGTGAATCGGCGAACGCCATTCAGCTGCGCCGCAACTTTGAAAACAGCCCGATGCTGTATGTGCCGGAAGTCTATTCCGATTACTGCAGCCAGGACATGATGGTGATGGAGCGTATCTACGGGATCCCGGTCTCGGACGTGGTAACGCTGGAGCAGCAGGGCACCAACATGAAACTGCTGGCCGAGCGTGGTGTGCAGGTGTTCTTCACCCAGGTGTTCCGCGATAGCTTCTTCCATGCTGACATGCACCCGGGCAATATTTTCGTCAGCTACGAACACCCGGAAGATCCGCAGTATATCGGCATTGACTGCGGGATCGTCGGCTCGCTGAACAAAGAAGATAAGCGCTATCTGGCTGAAAACTTTATCGCCTTCTTCAACCGCGACTACCGTAAAGTGGCCGAGCTGCACGTGGATTCCGGTTGGGTTCCGCTGGATACCAACGTCGAAGAGTTTGAGTTTGCTATTCGCACCGTCTGTGAGCCCATCTTTGAGAAGCCGCTGGCAGAGATCTCGTTTGGACACGTTCTGCTGAACCTGTTCAACACCGCCCGCCGCTTTAACATGGAAGTACAGCCACAGTTAGTTTTACTCCAGAAAACATTACTTTACGTTGAAGGGGTGGGGCGACAGCTCTATCCTCAGTTAGACTTATGGAAAACGGCCAAGCCATTCCTTGAGTCATGGATCAAAGATCAGGTTGGGCTGCCCGCGCTGGTTCGCTCCCTGAAAGAGAAAGCGCCGTTCTGGATTGAAAAAATGCCCGAAATTCCGGAGCTGGTGTATGACAGTTTGCGCCAGAGCAAAAAGTTGCAGCACAGCGTGGATAAAATCGCCCACGAGTTGCAAACAAACCATGTGCGTCAGGGCCAGTCTCGTTATCTGTTTGGGATTGGTGCAACGCTATTACTCAGTGGCACGCTGCTGCTGATTAATCGTCCGGAGTGGGAATTTATGCCCGCCTGGTTGATGGCGGGCGGCGTAGTGGCCTGGTTGATAGGGTGGCGCAAAACGCGTTGAATTGCGTCGCTATCGCAGGGTCGCATAACGTATAATGCGACCTGGTTAATTAATCATCTATAACTGAGGAAGATGTATGGGTGGTATCAGTATCTGGCAATTGTTGATTATTGCCGTCATCGTTGTGCTGCTGTTTGGGACCAAAAAACTGGGCTCCATCGGCTCCGATCTTGGTGCATCCATCAAAGGCTTCAAGAAAGCGATCAGTGATGATGACGATAAGGATAAGCAGGAAAAAACCAGTCAGGACGCTGATTTTACTGCCAAATCACTTGCCGACAAACAAGACGACGTCAAAAAGGACAATGCTAAACGCCACGACAACGAGCAGGTGTAATTCGTGTTCGATATCGGTTTTAGCGAACTGCTGCTGGTATTCGTGATTGGCCTCATTGTGCTGGGGCCTCAGCGTTTACCCGTGGCAGTCAAAACAGTTGCAGGCTGGGTACGCGCGCTGCGTTCGCTGGCGACGACGGTACAGAATGAGCTGGCGCAGGAGCTTAAGCTGCAGGAGTTTCAGGATAGCCTGAAAAAAGTGGAGAAGGCGAGCATGGATAACCTGACGCCTGAACTGAAAGCCTCGATGGATGAACTGCGCGAAGCAGCGGAATCCATGAAGCGCTCCTACAGTGTTAACGATCCGGAAAAAGCGAGCGATGAAGCCAATACTATCCGCAATCCGCTGGTCAAAGACAACGAAGCGCAGCATGAAGGCGTAACGCCTGCCAGCGCCGAGCATCAGGCCAGTGCGCCAGAGCAGACGCCGACAGAACCGGCCATCCAGAAGCAAGAAAAGACGGCAGCCCCAGCAGCATTAAAACCTGCACCCGTTGCCGAACCGTCTTCCTCGTCGAGTGATAAATCGTAAACATGGCAGTAGAAGAAACTCAACCGCTGATTGCGCACCTCATCGAGCTGCGCAAACGCCTGCTGAACTGCATTATTGCGGTTTGCCTCATTTTCTTAGGGCTGGTCTATTTCGCTAACGACATCTATCAGGTGGTCTCTGCACCCTTGATTAAGCAGATGCCGCTGGGCGCAACCATGATTGCCACCGACGTCGCCTCGCCGTTCTTTACGCCAATTAAGCTCACCTTCTGGGTGTCGCTGATAGCCTCTGCGCCGGTGATCCTCTACCAGGTCTGGGCGTTTATTGCTCCCGCATTGTACAAGCATGAACGTCGGCTGGTGATCCCGCTGCTGGTATCCAGTTCTCTGCTGTTTTATATCGGCATGGCGTTTGCCTACTTCGTGGTCTTTCCGCTGGCGTTTGGCTTCCTGGCAAATACTGCACCGGTAGGCGTGCAGGTCTCGACGGATATTGCCAGCTACCTGAGCTTCGTGATGGCGCTGTTTATGGCCTTCGGCGTGGCCTTTGAGGTGCCGGTCGCCATCGTGCTGCTGTGCTGGGTGGGGATAACCACACCGGACGACTTGCGTAAAAAGCGGCCGTACATTCTGGTGGGGGCTTTCGTTGTCGGCATGCTGTTGACGCCGCCGGATGTTTTCTCGCAGACCCTGCTGGCGATACCGATGTATTGTCTGTTTGAGGTCGGCCTGTTCTTCTCGCGCTTCTATGTCGGTAAGCGACGAGCGGATCACGACGAAGAGTCGGAACACACCACTGAAGAATAATACCAGCCGCCCGTCAGGGCGGTTGTCATATGGGAGACAGCATGTTTGATATCGGTCTGAACCTGACCAGCTCGCAGTTTGCTCACGATCGTGATGAGGTGGTCACCCGGGCATTCGACGCAGGGGTAAATGGCCTGCTGCTGACAGGCACCAATCTTCATGAAAGCGACCAGGCGCGACAGCTGGCGCAGCGCTATCCACACTGCTGGTCTACCGCCGGTGTTCACCCCCACGACAGCAGCCAGTGGGGGCCGGAAAGTTTTGATACCCTGCGTGCTCTGGCGGCCTCGCCTGAAGTGGTGGCTATCGGTGAGTGCGGCCTCGATTTTAATCGCAACTTCTCCACGCCAGCTGAGCAGGAACACGCTTTTAGCGCCCAGCTTGCGCTGGCGGCAGAGCTAAGCATGCCGGTGTTTATGCACTGCCGGGATGCGCATGACCGTTTTCTGGCGCTGCTTGAACCCTGGCTGGATAAACTGCCTGGTGCGGTCTTGCACTGCTTTACCGGCTCCCGACAGGAGGCGCTGGATTGTCTGGATCGCGGGTTATATCTGGGGATCACGGGCTGGGTCTGCGATGAACGGCGCGGGCTGGAACTGCGAGAACTACTCCCGGTTATCCCCGCCGATCGCCTACTTATTGAGACGGATGCGCCGTACCTGCTGCCGCGCGATCTCAGTCCAAAACCGAAATCGCGGCGCAATGAACCGGCTTATCTGGGGCATATTATTGAGCGGATCGCCTCCTGGCGCGCAGAAGAGCCGCAGTGGCTGGCTGCACAGACGGATGACAACGTACGTCGTCTGTTTGGCGTACAGTTTTAAGCTTTACGGAAGCTGGTGTTTTTCACGCTCTGCAAAACGTCTTTATTCAATAAGTTGAGCAGCAGCATGGAGCGGGCTTCGCCGTCCGGCTCAGCAAAAATAGCGACCAGCCCTTCGAAAGCGCCCTCGGTGATCACCACAGGATCACCGGAGAACGGGGTATCGGGATCGGTAATGCCTTCTGGCTGCTTATAGACGGAAAGCTGATGTATTACGGTCGAGGGTACCATTGCAGGGTGCGCACCAAAACGTACAAAGTGGCTTACACCGCGCGTCGCATTAATGGTGGTGGTGTGGATCACCTCGGGGTCAAATTCGACAAACAGGTAGTTTGGGAATAGCGGTTCGCTGACTGTCGTGCGCTTGCCCCGGAGCATTTTTTCCAGTGTAATCACCGGCGTCAGGCAATTCACCCCCTGACGTTCAAGATGTTCCTGAGCGCGCTGAAGCTGCCCACGCTTACAATACAGTAGATACCAGGCCTGCATAATGACTCTTTTCCGCTTGTTATAGGGGCAAGCATACCAAAACCCTGGCGCGATGGCTAAGTTGATTATAATGGGGAAACGGCGCTGTGACCGCGAATCTTCACGCTAATTTAACAAAATTACAGCATCACGCAGCCTTACACCGTATAATGAAGCGCTTACAGAGAGGCCATGACTAACTTCATGAAATACAACGATCTACGCGACTTCCTGGCGCTGCTGGAAAAGCAGGGCGAACTCAAACGTATCACCCTTCCTGTCGATCCCATTCTGGAGATGACAGAGATCGCTGACCGCACTTTGCGGGCGGGCGGTCCGGCGCTTCTGTTTGAAAACCCGAAAGGCTATACCATGCCGGTACTCTGTAACCTGTTCGGCACGCCAAAACGCGTGGCGATGGGGATGGGGCAGGAGGATGTCGCTGCGTTGCGTGAAGTCGGTAAGCTACTGGCCTTTTTAAAAGAACCCGAGCCACCAAAAGGTTTTCGTGACCTCTTCGATAAGTTACCGCAGTTTAAGCAAGTGCTGAACATGCCGACCAAAAGGCTGCGTGGCGCACCGTGCCAGCAGAAAATCGTGGAAGGTGAGGCGGTCGATCTGACGCGTATCCCCATTATGCAGTGCTGGCCAGAAGATGCCGCGCCGCTGATAACCTGGGGCCTGACCGTTACGCGCGGTCCGCATAAAGAGCGTCAGAATCTCGGTATCTATCGCCAACAGCTGATTGGCAAAAACAAACTGATCATGCGCTGGCTGTCGCATCGCGGCGGTGCACTTGATTATCAGGAGTGGTGCGCAGCCCATCCGGGCGAACGCTTCCCTGTCGCGGTTGCGCTGGGTGCCGATCCGGCCACCATTCTGGGGGCCGTTACGCCGGTGCCGGATACCCTCTCTGAATATGCCTTCGCCGGACTGCTGCGCGGCACCAAAACCGAAGTGGTGAAGTGTGTTTCCAACGATCTGGAAGTGCCCGCCAGCGCGGAGATCGTACTCGAAGGCTATATCGAGCCAGGCGAAATGGCGCCCGAAGGGCCTTACGGTGACCACACAGGTTACTACAACGAAGTGGACAGCTTCCCGGTGTTTACCGTCACGCACATCACTCAGCGTGAGGATGCGATTTACCACTCGACTTACACGGGTCGTCCGCCTGATGAACCCGCGGTTCTCGGCGTTGCACTCAATGAAGTGTTCGTGCCGATCCTGCAAAAACAGTTCCCGGAAATTGTCGATTTCTATCTGCCGCCGGAAGGCTGCTCATACCGCCTGGCCGTGGTGACCATTAAGAAGCAGTACGCGGGTCACGCTAAACGGGTGATGATGGGCGTATGGTCTTTCCTGCGTCAGTTTATGTATACCAAGTTTGTGATCGTCTGTGATGATGACGTCAACGCCCGCGACTGGAATGATGTGATTTGGGCGATCACTACGCGTATGGATCCGGCGCGCGATACGGTGTTAGTAGAAAACACGCCAATTGATTATCTGGATTTTGCCTCGCCGGTTTCCGGTCTTGGCTCAAAAATGGGACTGGATGCCACCAATAAATGGCCCGGCGAGACTCAGCGTGAATGGGGCCGTCCGATCAAAAAAGATCCCGAAGTGACGGCGCGTATTGACGCCATCTGGGATGAACTGGCCATACTGAATAACGGTAAAGATGCCTGAACGCAGCCGTTATGCCCTATAGACTTCCCGACAGAGAGAGCGAATGACAACCTTAAGCTGTAAAGTGACCTCGGTAGACGCTATCACCGACACCGTATATCGCGTCCGTTTAGTGCCTGAAGCGGCGTTTTCTTTCCGCGCGGGCCAGTATCTGATGGTGGTGATGGATGAGCGGGATAAGCGCCCTTTCTCAATGGCGTCCACGCCGGATGAGCAAGAGTTTATCGAGCTGCACATAGGGGCGTCAGAGCTCAACCTGTATGCGATGGCGGTGATGGATCGCATCCTGAAAGAGAGTGAAATCGAGATTGATATCCCGCATGGCGAAGCCTGGCTGCGCGATGACGAAGAACGTCCGCTGATCCTGATTGCGGGCGGCACCGGTTTCTCTTACGTGCGCTCCATTCTGCTGACGGCGCTGGCACGTAATCCGAACCGCGATATCACCATTTACTGGGGTGGCCGTGAAGAGAAGCACCTTTACGATCTCTCTGAACTGGAATCACTGAGCATTACGCACCCGAACCTGCGCGTTGAGCCGGTGGTCGAGCAGCCGGAAGAGGGCTGGCGTGGTCGCAGCGGTACCGTGTTAACGGCCGTTCTGCAGGATCATGGCACGCTGGTTAACCACGATATCTATATCGCGGGCCGCTTCGAAATGGCAAAAATTGCCCGTGACCTGTTCTGCAACGAACGTCACGCGCGTGAAGATCGCCTCTTCGGCGACGCGTTTGCCTTTATCTAAGCATAAAAAAACCCGCCCCTGACAGGCGGGAAAACGGCAACTAAACTTGTCTTGCTTCGCCAATGACGCCATAACTGCGGTGGCGCCATTGGCTGTGAGATACCTCTCGTAGATTTACACTCGCTCAAAGACCGTCGCGATCCCCTGACCTAACCCAATACACATAGTCGCCAGGCCAAACTGGGCATCCTTGCGTTCCATCAGGTTGATCAGCGTGGTGCTGATACGCGCGCCGGAGCAACCCAGCGGGTGACCCAGGGCAATCGCACCGCCATTGAGGTTAATCTTCTCGTCAATCTGATCCATCAGCCCCAGATCTTTAATGCATGGCAAGATCTGTGCGGCAAACGCTTCGTTCATCTCGAACACGTCGATATCGCTGGCGGAAAGCCCGGCTTTTTTCAGCGCCAGTTTGGACGCCGGAACCGGGCCGTAACCCATAATCGACGGATCGCAACCGACCACGGCCATCGAGCGGATGCGCGCGCGCGGGGTCAGACCCAGTTCGCGGGCGCGACTTTCGCTCATCACCAGCATCGCCGCAGCACCGTCAGAAAGGGCAGAAGAGCTGCCCGCCGTCACGGTACCGGTGACCGGATCAAAGGCTGGTTTCAGCGTGGAGAGGGCTTCCACCGTGGTTTCCGGGCGAATCACTTCGTCAAAGTAAAACTGCTTGAGCACGCCGTCGGCGTCGTGTCCCCCGGTCGGGAGAATTTCATTTTTAAATGCGCCGGACTGCGTCGCGGCCCAGGCGCGGGCGTGAGAGCGGGCGGCAAAGCTGTCCTGCATTTCACGGCTGATGCCGTGCAGGCGCGAGAGCATTTCTGCCGTCAGGCCCATCATTCCCGCGGCTTTCGCCACGGTGCGGCCCATGCCAGGATGGAAATCAACGCCGTGACTCATCGGGACGTGGCCCATATGTTCCACCCCACCAATCATGCAGACCTGCGCATCGCCGGTCATGATCATGCGGGCCGCATCGTGCAGCGCCTGCATCGATGAACCGCACAGGCGGTTGACCGTTACCGCCGGTACTGAGTGCGGAATTTCCGCCAGCAGCGCCGCGTTACGGGCGATATTAAAACCCTGCTCCAGAGTTTGCTGTACGCAGCCCCAGTAGATATCGTCAATCGCAGTGGCGGCAAGCGCCGGATTACGCGACAGCAGGCTACGCATCAGATGTGCGGAGAGATCTTCTGCACGTACGTTACGAAATGCGCCGCCCTTTGAACGGCCCATCGGGGTGCGAATTGCATCGACAATGACAACCTGTTCCATTGTGACTCCTTAAGCCGTTTTCAGTGCGCCAACCGGACGGGCAGGCTCAACCGGGGGATAGTACGCTTCGTTATGACGCGCTTTGTTACGCAGGCCATCCGGTACGTGATACAGCGCGCCGAGATGTTCATACTGCTGCGTCATATCGAGATATCTGGCGCTGCCAATCGTATCCAGCCAGCGGAACGCGCCGCCGTGGAATGGAGGGAAGCCAAGGCCGTAGACCAGCGCCATATCTGCTTCGGCAGGGCTGGCGATAATGTCTTCTTCCAGGCAGCGCACCACTTCGTTGACCATCGGGATCATCATACGGGCGATAATCTCTTCGTCGCTGAAATCGCGCTTCGCCTGGCTTACCTCAGCCAGCAGGCTGTCCACGGCTGCATCTTCTTCTTTCTTCGGCTTGCCTTTGCTGTCTTCTTTATAACGCCAGAAGCCAAGGCCATTCTTCTGACCAAAACGGCTGGACTCGAACAGCGTGTCGATCGCGTCACGGTAATCTTTCTGCATCCGCAGCGGGAAGCCTGCCGCCATCACGGCCTGAGCGTGATGCGCGGTATCAATGCCGACCACGTCCAGCAGATAAGCCGGGCCCATCGGCCAGCCAAACTGCTTTTCCATCACTTTGTCGATTTTGCGGAAGTCCGCGCCATCGCGCAGCAGCTGGCTGAAACCGGCAAAATACGGGAACAGAACGCGGTTGACGAAAAAGCCCGGGCAGTCATTCACTACTATCGGGGTTTTGCCCATCTTGCTCGCCCATGCCACCACTTTGGCGAGGGTTTCGTCAGAGGTTTTTTCCCCGCGAATCACTTCGACCAACGGCATGCGGTGCACCGGGTTAAAGAAGTGCATTCCGCAGAAGTTTTCCGGACGCTTGAGGACGCTGGCCAGCTCGCCGATCGGAATGGTGGAGGTGTTGGATGCCAGCACCGTATCCGGGCGTACTTTATCTTCCGTCTCTGCCAGTACGGCCTTTTTAATTTTCGGGTTTTCGACCACTGCTTCGACGACGACATCCACGCGATCGAAACCGCTGTAGTCCAGCGTCGGGTGAATGGTTGAAATCACCCCGGAGAGCTTCAGACCGTCTATCTTGCCGCGCTCGAGCTGTTTATTCAGCAGCTTGGCGGCTTCGGTCATCCCCAGCGTCAGCGATTTATCGTTGATATCTTTCATCACCACCGGGACGCCTTTCCACGCGGACTGATAAGCGATGCCGCCGCCCATAATGCCTGCGCCCAGTACCGCAGCCTGCTTTGGCGTCTCGACGTTTTTGGTGAGCTGCTTCGCTTTACCTTTCACGTACTGGTCATTCAGGAAAATACCGACCAGCGCGCGCGCTTCACTGGTGTGCGCCAGCGGTACGAAGCTTTGGTTTTCGAGTTTCAGTGCTTCGTCACGGCCATACTTTGCCGCCGCTTCAATAGTCTTCACTGCAGTGATCGGTGCCGGGTAGTGTTTGCCCGCCGTCTGCATCACCATGCCTTTGGCAATGGTAAAGCTCATGGTGGCTTCAATTTTGCTTAGGTGCAGGGGTTCCAGCTTCGGCTGGCGTTTTGCTTTCCAGTCCAGATCGCCGTTAATCGCCTGGCGAAGAATCGTTACCGCTCCTTCAAGCAGCTTTTCAGGTTTAACGACGCCGTCAACCAGCCCGAGTTTTAAGGCCTGATCGGCACTGACATCTTTACCGGCGGCAATGATCTCCAGCGCGCTATCGGCACCCAGCAGACGCGGCAGACGGACGGAGCCGCCGAAGCCCGGCATAATGCCCAGTTTGGTTTCTGGCAGACCGATGCGCAGGTCCGGCGTCGCCAGCCGGTAATCTGTCGCCAGCACGCATTCGCAGCCGCCGCCCAGCGCATAGCCATTCACCGCAGAGATAGTCGGGACCGGCAGATCTTCCAGGCGGTTAAAGACGCTGTTGGCAAAATGCAGCCACTGGCTCAACTGCTCTTGCGGAACCTGAAACAGCGAGAGGAATTCGGTGATGTCTGCACCGACGATAAACGCCGCTTTTTCTGAACGCAGCAGCAGACCTTTTAAGTCGGATTGTTTTTCCAGAACGTCCAGCGCATGGCCAAGACTGGCCACGGTCGCGGTGTCCAGCTTATTCACTGAGCCGGGGGCGTCGAACACCAGTTCGGCAATGCCACCTTCCAGCCAGTCTACGTACAGGGTGTCGCCTTTGTAGAGCATGTCAGTCTCCTGAATCCAGCAATAGGATCTGGTCATACCAGATGAATCGGAGTGTGGGATTTATGTTAATGAAATGCAAATTACTCATTAAATAATTGTAGGCTCGATCACGCTCGGTGCAGATCACGCAGCTTTTCTGAGGTGTGCTAAGATGCGGTGACTTGAGGTCAAAACAAAAGGAACTAAGATGGACTCACTGGCCGCGCTGTATAAGAATCATATTGTTACGTTACAGGAACGTACCCGCGACGTACTGACTCGTTTTAAGCTGGATGCGCTGCTCATCCACTCTGGCGAACTGTTCAATGTCTTTCTCGACGATCACGCTTATCCGTTTAAAGTTAATCCGCAATTTAAAGCCTGGGTACCGGTAACACAGGTTCCCAATTGCTGGTTGCTGGTGGATGGCGTGAACAAGCCGAAACTGTGGTTCTATCTGCCGGTTGAATACTGGCATAACGTGGAGCCGCTGCCGACCTCATTCTGGACGGAAGATGTTGAGGTTATCGCGCTGCCGAAAGCTGATGGTATTGGCAGCCAGTTACCTGCTGCACGCGGCAATATCGGCTACATCGGTCCAGTGCCTGAACGTGCGCGTGGTCTGGATATTTCCGCCGATAATATCAACCCGAAAGGCGTGATTGATTACCTGCACTATTACCGCTCTTATAAGACCGACTATGAGCTGGCGTGTATGCGTGAAGCGCAAAAAACGGCGGTTAACGGCCATCGTGCGGCCCATGAAGCCTTCCTGTCCGGCATGAGCGAGTTCGATATCAACCAGGCTTACCTGACGGCGACCGGCCACCGGGATACTGACGTGCCGTACAGCAACATTGTGGCGCTGAATGAACACGCGTCGGTGCTGCACTACACCAAACTCGACCACCGTGCGCCATCCGAAATGCGCAGCTTCCTGCTGGATGCCGGTGCGGAATATAACGGCTATGCCGCTGACCTGACCCGTACCTGGGCCGGCAACAGCGATACCGAGTTTGCACAGCTGATTAAAGACGTGAACGACGAGCAACTGGCCCTGATTGCCACCCTGAAGGCCGGCGTGAGCTACGTTGATTACCATATCCAGTTCCATCAGCGTATTGCGAAGCTGCTGCGTAAGCATCAGATCCTCAACGACATGAGCGAAGAGGCGATGGTCGACAACGACCTGACCGGGCCGTTTATGCCGCACGGTATTGGCCACCCGCTGGGTCTACAGGTGCACGACACCGCAGGCTTTATGCAGGACGATACCGGCACGCATCTGGCGGCGCCGTCGAAGTATCCTTATCTGCGCTGCACCCGTATTCTGCAGCCGCGCATGGTGGTGACTATCGAGCCGGGCATCTACTTTATTGAGTCCCTGCTTGCGCCGTGGCGTGAAGGGCAGTTCAGCAAACACTTCAACTGGCAGAAAATTGACGCCCTGAAGCCGTTTGGCGGGATCCGTATCGAAGATAACGTGGTGATCCACGAAAACGGTACAGAAAACATGACGCGAGATTTGAAGCTGGCGTAATGGAAAGCTGGCTCATACCGGCAGCGCCGGTCACCTTTACGGAAGAGATCAAGAAAAGCCGTTTCATCACGCTGTTGGCGCATACCGACGGCGTGGAGTCGGCAAAAGCTTTTGTTGAGTCGGTACGTGCGGAACATCCCGACGCCCGCCACCACTGCGTGGCGTGGGTAGCCGGGCCGCCTGACGATTCGCAAAAGCTCGGTTTCTCGGATGACGGTGAACCGGCGGGTACGGCGGGCAAACCGATGCTCTCTCAGCTAATGGGCTGTGGGGTTGGCGAGATAACCGCCGTCGTGGTGCGCTACTACGGCGGCGTATTGTTAGGAACGGGTGGGTTGGTGAAGGCCTATGGCGGCGGTGTTCAGCAGGCGCTCAATCTCCTCACAACGCTCCGCAAAACGCCGCTAACCGAATATACTTTATTGTGCGATTACGCCCAGTTATCCGGCATCGAAGCCTTGTTGAAGCTTTATCAGGGCCTGATTGTACACAGTGATTACCAGGTAACGGTACAACTGCGAGTGGCGCTGCCTCAGGCGTCGCTTCCGGCGTTTTCAGCAAAACTGGCTGATTTTAGTCGTGGTGCGTTGCAATTACGGCCGATTGAAGAATAATCCCCCCCTTACTTATTGAATACCTAAGGAAGCGGCAGAATGCATTTTCGTGCCATAACCCGAATCGTTGGATTGTTGGTCATATTGTTTTCCGGGACGATGATCCTCCCGGGACTGGTGGCGCTTATTTATCGGGATGGTGCGGGCCGAGCCTTTACACAGACCTTTTTTGTTGCGCTGGTGATTGGCTCCCTGCTGTGGTGGCCTAACCGCCGGGAAAAAGGTGAACTGAAATCCCGCGAAGGCTTTCTTATCGTGGTGCTGTTCTGGACCGTGCTGGGCAGCGTGGGTGCGTTGCCCTTTATCTTCTCTGAACGGCCCAATTTAACCGTCACTGATGCATTCTTTGAATCCTTTTCCGGGCTGACCACCACCGGCGCCACCACGTTGGTGGGGCTGGACTCACTGCCTCACGCTATCCTCTTTTACCGGCAGATGCTGCAGTGGTTCGGCGGTATGGGGATCATCGTATTAGCCGTGGCTATTCTGCCGATCCTGGGCGTCGGGGGGATGCAGCTGTACCGTGCGGAAATGCCTGGACCGCTGAAGGATAACAAAATGCGCCCGCGTATTGCCGAAACGGCGAAAACGCTGTGGTTCATTTATGTTCTGCTAACTATCGCCTGTGCGCTAGCATTGTGGTTCGCCGGGATGCCAGCCTTTGATGCAATAGGCCACAGCTTTGCCACCATCGCGATTGGCGGCTTCTCTACCCATGATGCCAGTATTGGCTATTTCGACAGCCCAACGATCAACACCATTATCGCTATCTTCCTGCTGATCTCCGGCTGTAACTATGGCCTGCACTTCTCTTTATTAAGCGGCCGCAACCTGAAGGTGTACTGGCGCGATCCGGAGTTTCGGATGTTTATCGGCGTGCAGCTCACGCTGGTTGTCATTTGTACCCTGGTCCTGTGGCTGCATGATGTCTATAGCTCAGCAGTTACCACTGTTAATCAGGCCTTCTTCCAGGTGGTGTCGATGGCGACCACTGCCGGCTTCACGACCGACAGTATTGCCCGCTGGCCGCTGTTCCTGCCGGTGCTGCTGCTGTGTTCTGCATTTATTGGCGGATGTGCCGGATCGACCGGGGGCGGGTTAAAGGTAATCCGCATTCTGTTGCTGTTTAAACAGGGTAACCGCGAACTTAAGCGTCTGGTGCATCCCAATGCGGTTTACAGCATTAAGCTTGGCAACCGCGCGCTGCCGGAGCGCATCCTTGAAGCCGTGTGGGGCTTCTTTTCTGCTTATGCGTTGGTGTTTATCGTCAGCATGCTGGCAATTATTGCCACGGGTGTCGACGACTTCTCGGCGTTTGCCTCAGTCGTCGCCACGCTGAATAACCTTGGACCCGGGCTTGGCGTGGTGGCGGATAATTTTGCCAGCATGAATCCAACCGCGAAGTGGATCCTGATTGCCAACATGCTGTTCGGACGTCTTGAGGTCTTTACGCTGTTGGTCCTCTTTACGCCAACCTTCTGGCGCGAATAAAGGGAGTTGTTTGTGAAAACATTAATTCTATTTTCCACACGTGACGGACAAACGCGTGAGATTGCTTCATATCTGGCATCAGAGCTCAAAGAGCAGGGCATCTATGCCGATGTCATCAATCTGAACCGCACGCAAGAGATTGCCTGGCAGGAGTATGACCGCGTGGTGGTCGGCGCATCGATTCGCTATGGCCATTTCCATCCGGCTCTGGATCGTTTTGTGAAAAAGCATACGGCAGCACTGAATGGCCTGCCGAGCGCGTTCTACTCTGTGAACCTGGTGGCCCGTAAAGCGGAAAAGCGTACGCCGCAGACGAACAGCTATACGCGTAAGTTTTTGCTGAGCTCTCCCTGGCATCCTACGGTGAGCGCGGTCTTTGCGGGGGCGCTGCGTTATCCGCGTTATCGCTGGTACGACCGCTTTATGATTCGCCTCATTATGAAGATGACGGGCGGTGAAACCGATACGCGTAAAGAAGTGGTCTACACAGACTGGTCCCAGGTTGCCAGTTTCGCCCATCAAATCGCACGTTTAACCAGCGATTCGCGGCTTTAATCAGCGTAAAGACCGAAAAGTAAGCGAACGGAAAACTTTTTCATATTTATGCTTGTCACCGTCAGAGAACTCCCTATAATGCGCCTCCACTGACACGGAACAACGGATTACAAACCGCCGTGACAGCAGGGGTTCAGAGATGAACGCCGACAGAGAAAAGCGAAAATAAACGCTTGACTCTGAATGAGGAAGGCGTAATATAC